>JADFYC010000151.1:8039-8499 GCA_015233295.1 Deltaproteobacteria bacterium
AAGCAGCCCGGCATTTCTTATTTATCGACCCTGACACGGGACCGGCCAATGCCTCGGCCCGGTTGTTCGCCCATGCCTTAAAACAAGGGCAGAAAACCATTGTCTTTACTCAAGCCCGCAAGGCTACGGAATTAATTCACACCTGGTCGATGCGGATGATCCCGGCCTATCGGGACCGGATAAGTTCATACCGGGCCGGATTTTTGCCGGAGGAGCGGCGGGAAATTGAGCGGGGCATGGCCTCCGGAAAGCTGTTGGGCGTGATCTCCACCAGTGCTTTGGAAATGGGCATTGACATTGGGGCCTTGGACGTGTGCATCCTGGTCGGATATCCTGGAACGGTGGCTCGGACCTGGCAGCGCGGCGGCCGGGTGGGCCGGTCAGACCGAGAATCGGCCATTCTGATGGTCGCCTCGCCTGATGCCCTGGATCAGTACTTTGTTCGGCATCCCGAATCATT
>JADFYC010000152.1 GCA_015233295.1 Deltaproteobacteria bacterium
GGTGATGGGGTGGAGGCCATTAATAAATTGCTGGAAAAGGATTTCGACCTGGTTTTAATGGATATCCGGCTGCCCAACCTGGATGGTTTTGAACTCATCAGGCACATCAGAATGCAAGAGGAGTCAACCCAAAAGCACATACCGATCGCGGCCATGACTGCCTCGGCCCTACCCAGTGACTATGACCGGGCGATGGAGGTGGGTGCCGATATCTATATTGTTAAGCCTGTTACCTCTGAAATGATAAGAAAAATCCTTCGGCAATACGGCCCGAAACAGACTTCTTAGAAAACTTGATATGAATTTAGAAGACTCAGTTTTGTGTCGTCCCATAACCCACACCATCCATCCCCCGATGACTTTTCAAACTCTCTTATAGTAAGAAACATGATAGGCTGGCTTAGTACAATTCATACCACATTAGGGTCTATTGACCGTGGTAGCCGGACTAAGCCGGCTGGCCATTCGCAGCCACGATGGTCTTGAACTAGTTCTATAATCCGCAACGTTCAACCCGTAACGCGCATAGGACTGAGCATGGATCCTGCAACCGTCTTCTACACCTCCTGGAAACCATTCTCCAACATGCTTCTATCAACCCATAAGCTCTATGAGGCAGCCAATCTGTTTGATGTCGTGTCCCGCGGGGATCTGGTCGCCATTAAGCTTCATGTGGGTGAGTTGGGCAACCCCAATTACATCAGACCATTTTTCGTCAAACAGGTGGTGGACCTGGTCAAAGAGCGGGGAGGCAAACCCTTTCTCACAGATACTTCCACCTATTACCTGGTGGCCAGGTATAATGCGGTGGACCATATGGATACGGCGGTGGCCAATGGGTTCGGATTTGCCCCGATGATCATCGCTGACGGTTTAAAAGGGGAGAACTCCGTGGCCGTGGCTTCGCCGGACCCCATACTGGGCCGGGTGGAAGTGGCCGGAGCCATCCATCAGGCCGATGCCATGATTGTGATCAGCCATACCAAAGGACATCCCCTGGGTGGTTATGGCGGGGCGATTAAGAACCTGGCCATGGGGTGCGTTTCCAAACAGACCAAACTGAGGCAGCACAGGACGGTAGGATTGGAGTTGAATTCTGAACTCTGCGCCGGCTGTGGCGCCTGTGTGGAAGCCTGCCGTTTCAAATTCCCCAGGTTGGAAAATGACCGGGCGGTGATTGACGATCCCCGGTGTATGCACTGTCCGGCCTGCTCCAATGCCTGTCCCGAAGGGGCTATCAAGCTGGTCGGTAAAGCCAACCTGGGTTCCGCCCTGGCCGTGTCGGCCGCGGCAGTGATGTCTTGCTTCGACCGCCGGAAGGTGGCTTTCGTCAACTTCGCAGTTGATATCAGCACGCTGTGCGATTGTTTGCCTTTACCTGGTGAATCCCTGGGACCCGACATCGGCGTCTTTGCCGGTTCCTCACCACTGTCGACTGATGCCGCCACCTTGCGGCGGATCGACTACGAAAAGCTTAACACCCTTCACCATACGGATTGTTGGGCCCAGATTCACAAACTGGCTCAATTGAACGTACCGGGAAGTATCGATCCGAAGATAATTGAAGTGTAACAACGGCATGACAATGTCTTGACGACCGAAAGAGGTTTATGACACTTTATTTTGATAATGCCGCGACGTCTTTCCCTAAGGCGCCGGGGGTGGCTGAGGCGGTGTATGAGTACCTGAAAGAAGTGGGGGCCAGTCCCGGTCGGGGGGCTTATCAATCCGCCCATGCCGCGGGCCGGATCATCTCCGACGCCAGGAAATTGATCGCTCAGTTAATCGGCGCTCAGGAGCCCGACCAGATTGTTCTGACCCCCAATGCCACCGTGGCCATCAACCTGGCCCTGAAAGGTCTACTCAAGGCCGGTGATCATGTCATCACCTCATCTATGGAGCACAACTCGGTCATTCGGCCGCTGCGCCGCCTGGAGACTGAGGGGGTGGAGCTGACGATCATTCCCTGCGATGGTCAGGGGATGCTGGACCCGGATGAGGTGGTCAAAGCGATCAAGAAGAATACGGCCCTGGTAGCCATAACCCACGTGTCCAATGTCACCGGGACGATCATGCCGGTGCCTGAAGTGGCCTCCCGGTGTGCCGCCGAGGGAGTGCGGCTGTTTGTCGATGCCGCCCAATCGGCCGGGATTCTGCCGGTGCACGTCGCCGATTGGAAGGTCTCCATGCTGGCCGCGTCAGGTCACAAAGGGCTGCTGGGGCCCCAAGGGACCGGGTTCCTTTATGTGGATCACGGTATTAAGATTCGGCCGTTAGTGGAAGGCGGTACCGGCACCTTCTCCGAATTGGAGATCCAACCTGGGGAATTGCCCCAAGGCCTGGAGAGCGGAACGCCCAACATGCCCGGGGTCTATGGTTTGAAGGAGGGAGTCAGTTTCGTGCTGGACACGGGGGTGGAGGCCATCGAGCACCGGGAAAGAGAACTTGGCCGATTGATCAGGCAGGGGCTGGTCGAAATGCCGGGGGTCTCCGTTTATGGCCCGGTCAACGAACTCCATCGCACGGGAGTGGTGCCATTTAACCTGAAAGATGTCAACCCGGCGGAGGTAGGATATGTGCTGGACTCGGTCTACGGCGTGGCCGTCAGAACCGGACTCCAATGCGCCCCCTTAGCCCACCGGACCATCGGCACCTTCCCGGCCGGCACAGTCAGGATCAGCCCCGGCTGGTTTCACACCCAGGCCGACGTGGTGGTGCTCCTCAATGCCATCGGGGATATCGCCGCCTTGCGCAGCCGGATTTGATGGTTGCTGGTTGTCTTCAACGAGCAACAAGCAACTATAATGTCTACGGTCATTTCTTGTTTACCGGTTCTTCCTCTTCTTGGGATTCCTCCAACGGCGGTTCGGGAGGTTCGGTCCCTTCTACAAAGGCGGCTTCCACGACCTCGGGTGAGTCTGTTTCCCCCCATTTGCCGGTGAACAAGTTCATCGGGGCCATAATTACCGTTTCAGGCCGGATAAACCCCGTTCCCAACGTCTGCTGATTCAATCTGCCCATCAGCGAACCGAACGTTTTTCTCAGCCCCTTCACCGCCAGAGTATCCAGACCCGGCGGTGCATCAGGAGACCACCCCATCCACCCCGCCACCACCAACTGAGAAGTGTAACCCACCAGCCAGGCGTCTTCTTTGGTGGGGCCGGACCCAAGTTTCCCAGCGATAAGTCCCTGGATAGAGGCTGACCCGCCGATTGGGTCACGACTGGATCTGAAAATCAGCATGTCGGTCATGATGGCAGCCGTTTCCGGTTTAAGAGCGACCTGCCTTTCCGTCCTCTCAGTGTAGAGAAGCGTCCCCATCCGATCTCTGACGTCGATGATGAATCTCGGCGGGACATGGACCCCGCCATTGGCTACCGTTTGGAACACCGCGGCCAGGTCCATCAAGGTGAGCGTGAATTCTCCCTGGGCCAGTTCGGGACCAGGTTCCAAGTAGGCGGTGATGCCTAATTTACGGGCCAAGGTGATGACCGGGACCACGCCCACTTTGGCCATCAGGGCGGCGCCCAAACCTGTATCCGAGGCGGTCAAAGCCCAACGAAGCGTCTTACTCGACCCATCGCTTGAAGTCGCCGCCTGGTTTCGTCCACCCGTCAAGACGTCGGCCTGGGTGAATCCTCGTTCAAGCGCGCAGGCGTAGATAACCGGCAGGAACATCGTCCCGGCCGGCCGCAGGAACTGATAACATAACTGTAAGCTTTCATTCAGTATAGGCTGACCGCCGACTAAGGCCAGGACTTCTCCCGAGTCCGCGTCCAGGACCACCAGGGCGCCTCGCATAGGCTGTGACATTATCCCGCCCGGGAGGCTGGTTTCTACACTAAAGCCCTGTCTGAAGGCGGCATCTGCCTCATTCTGAATGGTCTGATTTAAGGTGGTCCGGGCCGTCAACCCACCCCGATAAATCATCTCCCGGCCGAGCCTTTCTTCCAAGATGTCCCGGATATGGCTGATAAAGTAATAATCTTTTGATCTTACCTCCGGTTTTGGTTTTAACCCCAGCGGCGCAATGGTGGCCAGACGATACTCTAAGGGATCAAGGCGCCCATCTTCCATCATTAGCTTCAATACCAGATCGCGCCGCTTTTTGGCCCGGTCCGGCGCGACCAGGGGCGAGTCGTTGGCCGGGTTTTGGGCCAGTCCGGCCAACATGGCGCATTCGGGCAAGCTAAGCTCGGAGACTTGTTTATCAAAATAGGTTCGGGCGGCCACTTCAACGCCGTAAGCACCGCTCCCCAGGTAGGCCTGATTGATATATATTTCCAGTATTTCTTCCTTAGTATAGCGACGTTCGATCATCAGGGCCAGGATGGCCTCTTTTATCTTGCGGTGGATGGTCTTTTCCGGGGAAAGGAACAATTGTCTGGCCACCTGCTGGGTGATAGTACTGGCGCCCTGGACATATCCCCCGGCTTTGATGTCATAATAAACGGCCCTCAGAATCGATGGCAAGTCGAGACCCAGGTGGCTATAGAATTTCTTATCTTCGGCGACCAAAAGGGCATTAATCAGATCTTGAGGTGCTTGATTCAGTTTTACCGGGATGCGGTTTTCGACGCATAGTTCGGCTAAGAGCTGCCCGTCGCGAGATAACACCCGGGTAGCGGCTGAGGGGCCGAAGTGTTTCAAGGAGGTAATGGGGGGTAAGTTTTTTGTAAGGGCATAGAGCACCCCGGCCCCCGTGCCCACAATCGTGGCCGCGATGATGAGGATTAAGTAGATGATGATTCTTCTTATTCCGGATTTATTCACGCTTCTCGATATCTTGAGAAAAGGGCAAACTGCATGGACCCTTAGTCATCTCGGATAAAGTTGCTACCTGGTTCTTTGGAGCCGGGTGGTTGACGTTAAGGGCGAATCTAACTCTTGAATGTTTTTATGAATCTGTTGTACGTGTTGCGGTTTGTCAGACAGTCTGGCCATGATAGTCAGCAGTTGTTCTTTATGGCCGTCCAAGAGTTTCATCCTGGTCTCATAGTCGGCTGCGATCCGACTTAAGGCCGCCTCGGCATATTCTTGATGAAGAATGGTAAAAACAGCCAACGGCTGGGTGCGGAAGTGGAAGCTGCCCAGCTTTAGTTCAAACTCGGGATGCTGCTCGGTGACGGACTGGATCACCCGCTCCATGACAATGGCGTCAAACGGCGTAAGACCATGCTCAAAGCGATATTCGACAAAGGCTAAGGGTTGTATCGTTCTTCGAATTCTCCCGGCTTGAAATCCCGGTCGGTGGGAATCCGATGTTTCATGTCCCGGTCCCAAAAGATGTAATCACATTTTAGGCCGTCTATTTTCCAGCGTTTCGTTTTCGCCTGATTCCGCCCGTACCCCACACGAACCAACATCTCATAATTCATGCCGGAAATCAAGTGGTGATGCGGCTTCGGCAGAGGTTTTTGCCAGCCGAGAGGGCCCCGAGGCGGCCAAGCCGAAATGGTCCCGATACCAGCCCGGAGTGATCCCCAATTCGTGGACAAGGATGGGCGCGGAATTGCGGGGACTCATAGCGGCCCGTGACGACGGACCCCTGAGGGTATATTTGTCATTCCTGACAGCATGGATTTATGTTATACTCCATAAGAAAGAGAGGTTGGACCTGCCTGGAGCCAACTTCCCAGATTGCGGCAGACCCACCGCCGGGTTACTGGAGGGATAGGATCAATGATAACTTTACGACCGATTAAGCAGAGCGATATTATCGCGATAACCTGTTGGCCGTCTTACCGAGGCGACCATGAACAGATGGATTATGCCTTGAGAGAAAACGGATGGCTGGAAGAATTTAGCCGGAAAGCCGGCACATGGTGTTACCTGGCGGAAGCAAATCAGGAATCAATCGGATTTACCATCCTAAGCACTACGGGCAAAAAAGAAGCAGAAGTGCGTATTGCAGTGCATCCGGCCAGAACCGGACAAGGGTTTGGAAAAGAGATTATGTCGGCCATTTTGAACCTGGGTTTTTCTCAGTTGAAGCTTGACCTGATCCACCTCATTGTCAGAAAGAATAATTTTCCGGCCATAGGGCTTTACAAGAAGCTTGGGTTTAAAATTATCGGTGAATGTACTCAGATAATCCAAGGCCGGCTAATTGAGTTTTTTACAATGGATATACCTAAGCCAGAATTTCAAAACCAAACAAATAGAGGAGATCGATGATGAATACGGCATTACTCTTAGTCGACATACAGCAAGATTACTTTCCCGGCGGCCGCATGGAGTTGATCGGGTCAACAGCCGCGAGCCAAGAAGCCCGCCGTCTGCTAATGACATTTAGAGAAAAGAATCTCCCCATAATTCACGTTCAACATATATCAACCCGTGAAGGGGCAACGTTCTTTCTGCCAGATACGGAAGGAATTAACTTTCACAAAAACGTAACGCCGCGACCCAATGAAACAATAATCGAAAAGCACTATCCAAATAGCTTCAGGGAAACAGAACTGAGGAACACCCTTGAAGGTAAGAACATTCAACAACTTACTATATGTGGAATGATGTCGCACATGTGTATTGATGCTACGGTAAGAGCGGCATTTGATGACGGCTACAACTGTATTGTTGCTCATGACGCTTGTGCGACAAGGAATCTAACCTTTAATGGAGTCGATATTCCGGCTGAGCATGTTCATGCCGGGTTTATGGCGGCTCTTGGGTCCGTCTACGCCCAAGTTCTACATGCCGAGACAATTATCGATACGCTTAGAGGTGAGTGATTGCCCACGGCTATGAGCCTTTTCGGGGAGACGCGGTCACAGGTTACTCCTTGCTTGTTGCTTGTTGCAGGTTGTCTTCAACGAGTAACCAGCAACAGATGCTCTTCGAAGCGGCAATTATGCAGCATCACGAATATGTTAATCATTTTGACCGAAAAATGTCTTTTCTGCCCTTGACAATTTCATATAATCATACTAACATAGTATATAAAGTAGGCGTATTATGACAAACAAATGAACCCAAATCACAAAAGAAGGGATAGTTGTCTAAAAACATGCAGTAAACTGTAAAAAGATCAAGGAGGCGGAGATGATTAAATTTGCGGATGTGGCCTTAATGACCCACGCCACCTTCGGGATGTTGTGCATTATTGCCAGCGTCTGGGTGTTCGTGGATACGCTTAACGCCAGTCGAGGCAACGTGGTCCGGATCAAGCTAATGAGCCGGGCTGTGGCGGGGTTTATGTGGCTGGCTTTTCTGGTTGGGGGCTACTGGTACGTGACCTATTATTATGCAGATAAGGCCTTGATTTTAAAAGGTCCATGGCCTTTTGCCCACCATCTGGTCATGGAGACGAAAGAGCACCTGGTGATTATGCTGCTGTTGCTGACCACTTTTCTGCCCATTGCCGCATCCGGCAATCTCGTCGCCAATAAATCCGCTCGAAATGTGGTGTTATGGGTGGTCGGGCTGATTATCTTGACTGGGATGCTCATGGAAGGGTCTGGAGCGATAATTGGGATGGGTGTTAAACTGGCTGTCCTACCAAAGTAGAAAGGTGCCGTCATGAAACATAATGATCTGGAAAAGAACACGATTTCATATGGCCTTTCCTTAGCCGTCACGAGCTTGTTCAGCGCCTTGCTGGTGGTCCTCAAAGAATTATGTGATCATTCCGTGCTGGTGTGGATGAGCAAAGCCACCGGCCATCATTGGATGACTCACGGGATCATCGATGTGGTGTTGTTTGTTGCCCTGGGGTGGTTTTTAGGGACGTTAAACGGCGGCCACGGGGTAAATATCTCGGCGGAAAAATTTATCAAGACAGTGGTCGGATCTGTGGTGATTAGCGGCTTGATCATCGTGGGTTTTTATATGGTGGATATGCTGGCAGGTTAACCCGTTCGACCAAATTTGATAATGATTAGCTTCAATTCGACGCTGAATTAAGGTGCCGTTTTGAATGATTCCGTCCGCTCAAGCAGAAAAATAACTAAATCGTCGCTTGATGGCAACCGAGACCGGGGGATAAGTGGTTTGTTTATTTCCCGGTCAGGGAGGTGGCGCGGGATTTTTTCGTTCTTGACGCGAGTGTCCAAATTTTCCTTGAGTTATCAGTTAAAATTTGATACATACTTATGCCAAGCTGAAAGCATACCTCTCTCTGCCATGACCCAATGTCATTGACCTAGAGGTGCCGAGACTCGGGTGCATCCTACCTCCGGGACGCAGCGGGGACCCACTGGCCGGATGCAATAGAAAGACCAAACAACTTCGCAACATGACCCGCTCAACGCACGATATCTTTCATTAACTTGCTGATAACTAATCACAAATCTGTCTGTGAGGTGGCCGATGAAAGTTATGGGAAGCTGTATGGGGGGAGGTTTGTTGTCTTATATGTCAATTTGTCGTCTTTTCAGCCGGATAGTACCAGCAATGGTCCTCCTTGCCGGACTGGGGCTGTTGTTTACCATGCTTCCACCTAGGGCCTGGGCAGGTCCACCCTTTTTAACCGATGATCCGGAGCCGGTG
>JADFYC010000153.1:0-4350 GCA_015233295.1 Deltaproteobacteria bacterium
AACCAGAGGTGGGTGGCTCAACCATCCCTCTTTTTTATAGCACAACAGGTATTGGGATTAAAGTGGTAAACTTTGCGTCCCTGGGCCAGAGCCTTTAGAGCTACCCATTTGAAACAGCGAAGAGCCTGAAAACCTTAGCCGTCAAAGCCCATGAAAAGGGGTTGGAACTGGCCTATCGGATTAAGCCTGATGTTCCGGAAAGGTTACTGGGCGATCCAGTCAGAATAAGGCAAGTTGTACTTAATCTTGTCGGGAATGCCGTTAAGTTTACTGATGCCGGAGAGGTAGTTTTGGAGGTTGCGTCATCTTTACAGTCAGATCATGAGGTAATGCTCCATTTCAGCGTCAGAGATACCGGGATCGGTATTCCAGAGGATAAAGTAGGCAAGGTATTTGAACCGTTCACCCAGGCGGACTGTTCTACCACACGAGTATATGGCGGGACCGGATTAGGGCTAACCATATGTTCCAAGCTGGTTTCCCTGATGGGCGGCGGAATATGGGTAGAGTCGGAGGTTGGAAAAGGGAGTAAGTTTTATTTTGATATCCGATTAGGTATTGACCAAGGAGAAGAAGTCCAAACTCTACCTATAGAGTTTGATAAGTTACGAGGTGTAAAGGTCTTGGTCGTTGATGATAACGACACCAGCAGAAGCATTTTAAAGGAGATATTACAGGGTTGGGATGTAAAGCCCACTCTGGTGGACAATAGTTTTGTAGCCTTGGGTCTCCTGAGACAGGCCAAAGAAAACAATGAACCGTTTTTATTAGCTATTCTCGACTTACATATGCCCCAAATGGACGGATTGGAACTATCCCAAAAAATCATGGACAATCCGGATCATGGAGATATCAAAATTATCTTACTTACCTCAGCCACTCAAAGAGGGGACACCAAATTAGGTCCGGATTTAGGAATAGCTGCCTATCTCACCAAACCGGTAAGACATTCAGACCTACTGAATACTATCTTGACAGTACTTGGTGCTCAGAATCCTGATGCTGATCAACACTCCCTTGTGACACGTCATTCTTTAAAAGAAAACCGAATAAAGCTCAATATTCTCTTGGCCGAAGACAATCCCATTAATCAAAGGTTAGCTCAGGCCATGCTGGAGAGTCGAGGCCATACTGTTTCGATCGTCAATAACGGAGCGGAAGCCCTAAGTATTTTAGACGCGTTTACTTTTGATCTGGTGTTGATGGATGTTCAGATGCCGGTTATGGATGGAATCACAGCCACAGAAAAAATCAGGGAAAGAGAGAAACTGACCGGATGTCATGTTCCTATTATCGCCATGACGGCATTTGCGATGAAAAGTGACCAGGAACGCTGCTTGGCGTCTGGAATGGACGGTTGCATTACAAAGCCGATAGATCCTAGAGAAACCGTAACGTACATCGAGTCATTAGCTTATAAGCCCAAGAGAGCTGAGCAGGTCGAAGAGTATCTCGACTCAAGCATAGTTTTCGACAAGAAATCCTTTATGGAACGTTGCCTTAACGAGACCGGGTTGGCCGCCGAACTCATAAAATGTTTCTTTGATAACTACCCAAATTACCTTAATGATATTCGTGAAGCTATTGAATCTGACGATCAGAAAAAACTTCATCATTTTGCCCATTCTTTGAAAGGGGGGTTATTCAATCTTTCGGCTCTAAGATCGGGGAGCCTGGCTTTGGAGTTGGAACTTATGGGCAAGAATAGTCAGTTAACCAAATCGAAAGAGGTTTTCAATCAGTTAGTCAAAGAAATGGAACGTCTCGTCCGCGAATTGAAAGAAGTTATCTCATAGATATTTTTCCGTAGGGCCGAAGGCAGTTAATTCATGGAACACGCTGATCAACCGTCGGTAGGACCAAGCGAAGTGACTATTCAGCCTTAGGGGACGGGCGAAAGATTTGCACCAAATTTGCACTTTAACAGAAACAGGGAATCAGCCGCAAAGCTAATTCCCTGTTTTATACGATAATCTTGTCAAGTTAATTGGTGGAGGCGGCGGGAGTTGAACCCGCGTCCGAGAATAATCCATGCAGGCGTCTACATGCTTATCCCGAGATTAGATATTCGCGATGGCGGGACCCCTCGGGCAGGGTGGCGCCAAAGCTATCCTGGTTGAATTTCACCAACCCGTCCGCCAGGCCTGAGGGGTTGGTTATCCTGCTCGTCGACGCCCGATCCGGATTTGCAGGAGGATCCGGTCAGACGTTAGCCGGCTTAAGCGGCTAAGGCGTAGTTGTAATTGTCTGCGTTTGTGTTTATTCCCACGTGTTTTACGAGCACACAGGACCTCGGCATGCAACATACACTTCCTGACCCCCGTCGAAGCCGTTTCGCCCCCTCGGCTTGACATTATCGGCCACAATCACCGTTGTTGAATTTTGTTAAACTGACCATCGTCTAAGCCGTGAACCCCTCGGCTTGACATTGTTGGCCACAATCACCATTGTTTAATTTTGTTAGATTAGTTTTCATGTTAATTATTATAATCCCCAAAAGGTTGAATGTCAAGAGGAACGATCAGTTTTATTTTAGGCCGACATCGAATCCAGACCGAACCACATCGAAAGCCGTTAATCATTTGCACGCGATCAACCCTCAGCAGTGAGGTTTTACTTGACACAAGTGATGCCTTGTTTCTATAGTTCAACTTTACAGTTTGACCCAGGCTTAATGCCTTATAATCATCTTGGCATCGATATGGCTGGGACATGGCCACGCTCAAATCCATTTGGCCGAGTCGGATCTCCCTTTGTTTTTCTCAAGGACGTCTGCCGCTCTGGTCTGTTGACTTCAGTTCGTATCTGTGATTATCCCTTCAACTGGTGATATGTTATTAAGATTAAAAGATAGAATAACTAGCGTCAGCCTAAAGTGGAAGCTGCTTTGCCCTTTCCTGGTCCTGGCTTTTTTGGGCACGACCTCGTTAGTGTATGTCGGGTTAAGTCTCCAAACCGACATGATCGACAAGGAGGAGAGGCAAGAGCTGGAGAACTTCTTTAGTCTGGTCCTGGCCCTGATCGACCACAAACGAGAGGATTCCCTGGCCGTAGCCGCCACCATCGCCGGAAATCCCGATGTCCCCAAGTTATTAGTGGAGCGTGACCGGGATTCTTTGGTCAAGCTTTTTCTGCCTTTATTTCAACGACTAAACAAAGATTATGGCGTGGAGATATTCCATTTCCACGTTCCTCCAGGGCAATCTCTGCTTCGGTTACATCGCATCGACGAACCCACGGAAATGATAACCTACCGCAAGACCATCATGGATGCCATGAAAGGCGGAAAAGGCGTGGCCGGGTTGGAATGGGGGGTGGCCGGACTGGACATTCGCGGGGTGGTACCTATTTATGACGAAGGCCGGTTGGCCGGGACGGTGGAAATCGGCTTCCCCCTGGACAAAAGGTTCGTTGATTATCTAAAACGGCATTGGACCGCCGACTTTGCCGTTTATGAGAAAATGGCCAAAGACGACTATTCTATGATGGGCGCCTCCTCGAACCATTCCGGGGTTTTTTTGCCCCAAGACGAGTTGGTGGGTCTTGATGAACAAACCCCGGCCATTTTGATATCCCCGAAGTCGTGTCCCAACAGGGCTGTCTTGTTGGGCCATCTTAAGGATTATCGAGGAGGAGTGGTGGCTCTGGTGGCGATCAGCCGGGATCGGTCCAAGATCATGGCCCGGCTGGTCTATTCTAGAAACTTGATGATCGCGGTCGGGTTGATCGGGTTGATCCTGTCGTTCGCCCTGACTTATTTTGTGGCTATCCTGTTTATTAGACCAATCAGGCAGATAGTTCGGGAAGCGGAAGACATCGCCCAGGAGAAAAGGGAAATCAGGCTCGCTCCTGGGCCCAAGGACGAAATGGGCATCCTGACCGAGTCTCTCAATACCATGCTCGAGTCGTTGAAACTGCGCCGGATGGAGATCGAAAATCATGCCCGGACACTGGAAAAGCGAGTGGAGCAAAGAACGGCCGACCTGGTAGACTCCGAAATGAAGTACCGCACTCTGGTGGAGAATGTGCCTCTAATCGTTTACCGGGTGCTGAGCGATGGCACCACCGAATTCATCAACTCCTATTTGACCGAAACCCTGGGATATAGCACCGATGAGGCCGTCAGCGACCGGAATTTTTGGCGGGAAAAAATGTGGGGCGGCGACGTCGAGGCCTATGAAAAGGCCCTGGCCACCTGTTTTACCACTGAGAAAAGATACCGCATGGAAAGGGAAGTGAAGCATAAGGATGGCCGTCTGCTTACCTTCATTGACCACGCCATCGCGTCTTACCGGAATGGTGATTCAATTAAGTGGGTTGACGGCATCATGATGGATATTACCGAGCTGA
>JADFYC010000153.1:4489-8449 GCA_015233295.1 Deltaproteobacteria bacterium
CTCCGGGATTCTTTTCCAGAGGATGATCCTCGACGCCGGACGGCTAACATTATCGTTACCGAAGTAGCCAGAATAGAAAGCTTTTTAACCGTCCTCTTTGCTTCTATCAGGCCTTTTGAACTATGCCTGGCCGAGGTGGACATAAATGAGCTTTTACATCTGTGGTTAAGTAATTTGGAGGAACACCTGCGGTCGAAGGGGATGATCTGGAAAGCGGATCTGGCCCCAGACCTCCCCCACATCCGAGCCGATGAAGACCGGATCAGTCAGGTATTCGAAAACATATTTAAACATGCCATCGGTTCAATGCCGGATGGCGGACACCTGGCTATATCCACCGGTCAAGACCACGACCATCTGGTGATAGTTTTCAAGTACCGGATATCATATATTTCGGACGAGGATTTGGAACAATATTTTTATCCCCATATTGACGCCGGAACCAACTGGACGGCCTTGGATATGCCTTTGGTTAAGATAATCATCCACCGGCACGGGGGCAAGGTGGACGTGTTTAAGGAAACCAACGACGTCCTGGTGGTCAGAATTGAGTTACCGTTAACATAGGCTATACGACCTCAACCGGTATGTGACCCGGTTCAAGCCCAAAGGCGGGATCTGGGGAGGATTTTGGAGGCGGTCCAACGGCAGAGTGAACGCGCCGGGACAGCGCCTCTGCCGTAACCTCATCTTTTTAAGCTAAAGATATTCATCCCGGTAAATAGTCACCCCGGTTGAACTTAATTACTTCCGTGTTGGTGGTGATCGCGGTCTGAGCCATCAGGTCCTTGAGATTATCGCCGTCGGGCAACTGCGCCATGGTCTTCATCATAGACTGGACCTTTGCATCCATAGCGGAGACTATCGGGGCGATATCTTTTAAAGACATGTTGGGATTTCCCAGGGCGGCGGCATAGTTATCCAGCAGACTTAGGACACTCTCGGTCGCCTTCAACGGTGCTTCCCTGGATTGGAGATTGGCCACGTCCAGCGGATTCAAGGCAGTCTGTTGGAGGCCGGCCAAGTCGTCTAACAGATTCGAGGCGGTTTGTTGGGAGTTGGCCACGTCCAGCGGATTCAAAGCGGTTTGGCGGAGCATGTTGAGTTGGTCCAGCCCGGGAGCTATTTGGGAGGCCGCCTCGGGCCCGGCCGCGGCAGACACCTGCTTCAAGATGTCGGCAAAAGATGTCCCCGGCTGGGTTTGCTTGGGCTTCTGTGTCTGATCCAGAGACGGGGCGATTTGATTGTCGATCGATATCTTCATAATTTCTCCTCGATGCCAGGGTTAGAGCCCATCGGTGATGCCCCGGCTGGGGCCTATTTTTTTAGGACGTCTTAAACCCATTATCGGCAAAGGCGAAAAAAAGATTAGCTGTAAATTATTGTAAATTATTTTGACCACGCCATCGACATTATGATATACTACTTAAAATAAAATATAAAGTTTTTTCTGCATCACGAGTCTTATTCCCAACCGGCGGCAACTCTACGGACTGGAGGCAGGATATGGTCAGCGGCATTAGTTCCTCGTTAGCCGGCATGAATTCGGCCTTTGACAGCATTGGCGTTAGGGCCGATAATTTAGCCAATATCAATACCGAGTCATTTAAAAGCCTGATCCCAACCACTAATTCCGGCCCCAATGGTCAACCGAAGCTGACGGTCAAGAAGGACACCAGCCCCGGCCCGATCACAAATATCCGAGGCGGCAAACCCATTGAGGGATCCAACACCGACCTGACCGCTGAGATGGTCGGCCTGACGGCCGATACCGCCAAAGCCAAATTTAACGCCAAGGTCATTCAAACCCAAAACGAAATGACCGGGACCATTATCAATATCAAGGCGTAATTTCCCCTGTGCCCGCACCCGTGCCATGACCTCTAACTCCGTTAAACGCGCCGTGATTGACCCGCCTACGGTGCGTTACTATGACTTCAAGACTTACCTGACCCGGATATTTGGGAGTAAAGTCCACAGGATCTCCCTAGATGCCCACCTGTCCTGCCCTAATCGGGATGGGACCATCAGCACCCTGGGCTGTATCTTTTGCGATGATCAAGGCTCAGGAACCGGCTTAGCCGGCCGGGGTCTATCCCTCACCGAGCAAATCCAAACGCTCAAACAAGGCTTGAACCGACGCTTTCAGGTCAATAAATTCATTGCCTATTTCCAGTCTTACACCAATACCTACGCCCCATTACCCCGGCTTCGGCAACTCTACGACGAGGCTCTGGCCGATCCGGACATAGTCGGATTGTTCATCGGCACTCGGCCGGATTGTGTTTCACCGGAAGTCGTGGCTCTGCTGGCCGAATACGCCGAAACCCATCTGGTCTGGCTGGAATTGGGCCTGCAATCCGCCCATGACCGGACCCTGGCCCTGATCAACCGGGGGCACACTTTTGCTGATTTTGTGACCACGGTTACCCGCCTTCAGGGCAGCGGAGTTCAGGTGTGCGCCCACGTCATTCTGGGTCTGCCGGGAGAATCGCCGGAAGACATGATGGCCACCGCCCAACATCTCGCCGCTCTGCCGGTGGCTGGGGTCAAGATCCACCTTTTATACATAGTCAAAGGAACGGCCCTGGATCAGATGTATCTTCGGGGAGAGTACCAACCCTTGACCAGGGCGGCTTATGTCCGTCTGGCCGGAGACTTCCTGAGCTATCTTCGGCCCGAGATGGTCGTGATGCGGTTGACCGGCGATCCGCCCCGAGAATTTCTCCGGGCCCCGGCCTGGGCCTTGGAAAAACAAAAAAATCTGGCAGAAATCAAGAACGGCCTGGTGACGCGAAATTTGTGGCAAGGTAAGCTTTATCGCATGAATACTACTGGTTAGGATAGAACCAAAATTGGTGGGAACAGTCTTCTTCAGCCGTTACAAAAGCATCTTGCGGAGAATGCAGGGAACATAAAAAAAGGACGCCGACAGTTTCTCTATATTTTTTATATTTCCAGTCATTATTCTAAATTATTTATGTTATGCTGTGTTGCCGAGCGTTATTTCCGGATCTCCTGCCTTAGACTGAGGTGCCCGAAGACCTCCGAAGCATGAATCGGGCAGATGATATGGGATCGCTTAAGGCAAAGACTTTGCCGTTCATCCCATTCAAACCAGATGCAATCGGAACACCCCTGATGTGGGATATGGGCCTGATTCAGGGAAATAGCCCCGGGATAGGTGAGTCTGTCCATCGTTTGATAACTCCCTTGGTGTTACTTTACGCTTTGTCCGGCTACTCTTAGGATAGCCATGCGGATAGCCGGAGGCGGCATCATAATTCAGGTCGTTGTTTCAAGCCGCCACCGGACGGCCATTTCTTTCCCCGTCTCCGGTAACTGCTGGAAACCCTTTAGACCAACCCAAATCCAGACGAAGCTTTAGCCCTGAGACTTCAGGGATAGGCCCCCTCGCGGGCTACTACATAGCACGCAGTTCCAAAATCGTCAACCAAAAATTATTGCCGGCCCGGCCCCCGGCGACCCGGCGACCCAGGCTTATTTAATGATTCAACCCGGTCGGGCTGGTATTCCCTTTATTTTGTCTTATCAGTTCATCTCTGGGTCATCTTCCTTTTTCCAAATTCGTTGAGCTGCCTGGCCAAAGCCATTTTGGGTTG
This sequence comes from Deltaproteobacteria bacterium, assembly GCA_015233295.1. Lineage (GTDB taxonomy): Bacteria > Desulfobacterota > JADFXK01 > JADFXK01 > JADFXK01 > JADFXK01. Next base: position 8,113 of record JADFYC010000153.1, read on the forward strand.
ACAAATTTAGCACATAGATATAATAATTCAATAATGGGAGCGAATCGTCCTATAATACGATAACCTGTGCTGTCCTAACGGACCTGTTGCCGGTCGCTTGAGCTGGTTACTCGTTGAAGACAACCCAATGTTATTGACTTAAGAGCGCGGACAAACGAGCTAATTTTTTTAAAATAGACAATTCCGATTAAGCCCCAACGGGGCGCTCTAGGTTAGCCCAGGGCAGCGCCCTGGTAAATCCAGATGGTTAGGTATCAGCAAGATGGTCAGGTGGCAGGCCAACCCCAAAACCATTTCCATTGAAGGCGATATATAATTACGGCTGAAATGATGGCTG
>JADFYC010000154.1:0-7003 GCA_015233295.1 Deltaproteobacteria bacterium
CAAGGAACCCGAAACTGCTATGACAGATTACGCAGAAAGATGGGAAATAGAAACACTTTTCGGCTGCTTAAAAAGCAGAGGGTTTCGTTTCGAATCCACCCACATCACAGACCCGGAACGGATAAATAAGATGATAGCCTTGTTGGCCATCGCCTTCTGTTGGTGCCATCTTACGAGCGAATGGTTGGTGGAGCGTAAGCCTATTCCAATCAAGAAGCATGGCCGAAAGGCGAAAAGTATCTTCCGCTATGGCTATGGCCTGGGTTCACTTCGGGACGCCCTGGTTAACAGATATTACATAAAAGGACGTCTTATCAATATGATAAAAATATTAGTGGAAGCATTATTTAATAAACCACTAATTAAACCAATTATATATTACCCTGAACTTTTGTCCCGTACATAGGATGATATTATAGAGAATACCCGGCTAAAGGTGTCATGTGATGGAATCCCATTGGGTAGCTCAAGAAAAGACTTCAACCATTCATATTTCGCTAGCCCATAATCCACTATCTCATTCCAATCATCTGCGCCACAAATAACCGCACATATGGTGATGACTATTATATCAATGAGCTTGTGTTGAGTCTTCAAAAGAATGCAAGGTCAGGAATTGACTTGAATTCATCCAATATCCAATATCGTTGTTGGGTCGATCTCTGCCATAACCTGGGTCCTTTCATTAGAGAGGTTGGTGGAAAAATTCTTCCTCCTATCCTCTCAAATGTTAAAGACCCTGTTTATGCTAGAGTATATCGCCCCTCAAAATAAATTTCATGCGTTTGCCCTGCCCAATTTATGAACTGGCCTTGTAGCCCTGAATCATAGTTTCCAAGGGATAGGACCGGAGTCATGCCCCGGCCCGATAAAGGCATTCTGCGATGGAGTAGGCACCTTGGGCAACAACAAGACACTGCCGGACCTGAAAGAAATGTTTGCCGGATGGGAGCGGGAGCGAAGGCGGGAGGAGTGGAACCTCCGGATGGTGAAGTGAAGAGACCGAATCCACATTGAGCTAATCCCAATGAGCTAATCCCAACATTCGCACTACCAGGGACGATCGAAAGCTAATATATCCTCCTGCCTTTTCCCTTTACTCAGCCTATGACCCGGTCGGGATCAATCCTACCAGCGAAAATTAGGGCTAATCTAGGTTAAACAGTCTGCCGGCACCAAGGGCTTGAATGTTTTTTTTGACGCTGGGGCTACAGTTTGAGAGGACGACTTCGGCCATATTTGCGATAGCCTTCGCCCGCAGCACTAAAAGCATACCTAAAGCTGACGCGTCCATGCACTCCACCTTGGCTAAATCCACCACCACTCGAGATAGCAATCTCATATTATCCTTATAAGCCTGGATGAAACTGGAATGAGTCGTGTAATCAAACCTTCCTGTTAGGCTAATCATCAAGGTCTTACCATCATCTGATTGATTTGTTTTCACAGTCATGATGTGTACCTCCGTGGTGAAAGCGAAGCAGCTTGTGGAGCATATCCTTTCGCTAAGACAAGCTTAGCCGGTCACACTGAATGCTCACAAGATTATTGTTTTAATTATGGGCGAAATAAGTAAATTAATCAATAGGTAGATAGCCCTATTTGGATAGGAAAAAATCCTGATTTCATGGGAGTTCATCCCAGCCGGTAGACTATCGGTGTTGACAGGAGGCAACCTTGATGACCCGGCCGGACACCACCTCACCCCCCAACCTGTGTTTATCCCCTGGGGCCGAATATGATCTTGACACCTTTTGAGTACTGCGTTACATGTATCGAAACTAAAATTACATGTAACGGAGGACATCATGACGAGAAAGAAAGACGTGAGCCGAGACCGAGTTAAACAATGGCGGAAGCAAAAGGTTGAGCAAGGCGGGCGGACGCTGTCCGTGGTGATCGGGCCGGAAGCTGTCAGGCAGTTTGATGCCCTGGTTGCCCACTATCAGGAACCCCAAGGGCGATTAGTTGAGCGGGCGATTTGGGCGTTGTATGATGGGACGCCGAGCGTTTCATGTAACGAGTCAAGTGTTAGCGTTACGAATAACGGCAAGTCAGAATTGATTACATATAACGACGGCCAGGGTAGTAAACTTGCAAGCCATGACCGACGCTGACCAGGTTGCTTTGCCTGAGCCGGCCAGGCCGAGCTTATCACCTGGCTGACAGCCTGGCCTACAAGCCGGTAGACGATCAGGGGCCGGGATGGGGTTGAGCACAGGTGTGAGGTGACCGGCTAACCGCCTTCCCTGGACAGAGAGATATCCCCTGGCCATTGAGTTGACCACCCAGAAGCAGAAAACCCAGCCTCTTCTGCAATACTTTAAGTGGCTGGGTTTATTTGATTTTTTATGGTGGGCGATGGGCGACTCGAACGCCCGGCCTTTGGTTCCGGAGACCAACGCTCTATCCACCTGAGCTAATCGCCCGATAATACCTGACCATTTTTTGCTATATACGGGTCTTGGCTAAGACTCCCGGCACACTTGACCTCACAGAATCGGCTTGGCCTTTATCAGTCTCAACCACGGAACGAATACTAAACCATTTTTCCGTGAAGTTCAACCCCATTTTGACACAATCCTTATTTTATTCTCCGCAGGAGAGAAGTCAGGGTGTTTCTACGGATCGACCACAAGGTGTCTGGTTATCTTTTATTACCAAATATTGCCTGGTTACTAATATGGGCCGCATGCTCCGTGAAAAGTTCAATGCCGCCCGCCCCCCGGAAACTTTTTTTCACAGCCGTTAAAAATTGATATCCGACATCCCTCACTCGGCCGAGTCAAAACCTGAACGCAGAGACTTGCCTCATATTTCTTCTAAAGTAGCGGCCGGCGACGGGGGATCGGCCTGGAACCAGGACCGAATTTTTTTAGTGAATGATTCCATATACAAATAAAAAACCGGCGTGACGTAAAGCGTCAACATTTGAGAAAACAATAACCCGCCCACCACGGCCAGACCCAGAGGACGTCGAGATTCGGCGCCGGCGCCATACCCCAAGGCCAGCGGCAGGGTCCCCATCAGGGCCGCAGTAGTGGTCATCATAATCGGCCGGAATCTAATAATACAAGCCTCGTAGATGGCCTCTCGCGGCGGCATTCCTTCCTTTTGGGCCTGCAGGGCGAAGTCGATCATCATGATCCCATTCTTTTTGACCAACCCGACCAGCATGATGACACCGACGAAGGCGTAGATGTTCAGCTCAACTTTGAACAGCAACAAAGTGGCCAGGGCGCCGAATCCGGCAAAAGGCAAGGCCGACAAGATGGTCACAGGATGGATAAAACTTTCATAAAGAATGCCCAAAACCAGGTAAATGACCAGGATGGCCATGATCAGCAACACACCGAGGCCTTGAAGGGATGATTGGAACGCCTGAGCGGTACCCTGGAAACTGGTCGAGATAGTCGCCGGCAAAGTGTCCAGCGCGAGTTTGTCAAGTTCCTCAACCGCAGTGCCCAGCGATACCCCAGGTTTGAGGTTGAACGACAAGGTCACCGATGACAATTGCCCCGTGTGGTTGACCGACAAGGGGCCAAGGTTTTGGGTGATCTTAGCCACTGCTTTTAGCGGGACCAATCCACCGCTATCGGACCTGATGTACAACTCTGATAATGCATCCGGTTCCCGCTGGTTTTTGGGTAGAACCTCCATAATCACCTGATAGTAGTTATTAGGCGCATAAATCGTTGAAATCTGCCGCGAGGCGTAGCCGGTATATAGGGCGTCTTCAATTCTCTCGGCGGTGACGCCCAGGGCGGTAGCCTTATCCCGATCTATTTCCACGTTCACCTGGGGATTCTTCAGTTGCAGGTCTGAGGTGGCGTCCAGGAACCCCGGGAGGCTTTTCATTTTTTCTTCCAAAATCTGAGCGTACTGGTAAAGCTCCGAAGTATCCGGTCCCTGCAGGGTGTACTGAAACTGGCTTTTAGTCAAATTACCCCCAATACGGAAGGGAGGCGGATTCTGAAGAAAAGCCCGGATGCCGTATTCCTTGGCCAATTTTGGCCGGAGGTCCTGAATCAGTTCATCGGCGGATAGTTTTCGTTCGGATCGGGGCTTGAGGCGCATGAACAGAATGCCGGAGTTGGTACTGGTAATGCCTCCCCTGGCCCCCGCGCTGGAAAAAAAACCTTCCACATTAGGGTCTTGTTTGACGATGGCGGCCAGAGCCTTCTGGCGTTCCACCATGGCCTCAAAGGAGATACTCTCCGCCGCCTCGGTCAAGGCGAAGACCTGGCCGGTATCCTCGTTAGGAATAAAGCCCTTGGGGATTATCCGGAACATGTAGACCATGGCCACCAGGACCATCAGGGTAATGAGCATGGTAAATGCCCGATGCCGCAAGACCCATTTCAGGCCCCGGTCATAGACATGAAGCATGCCGGAGAAGAATTTCTCCGAGAGTCTATAGAACCGGCCCTGCCGACCCTCAGGCGTGTGCCTGAGAAATCGGCTGCACATCATCGGGGTGAGAGTCAGAGAAACAAATCCGGAAAATAATACGGCCACGCCGATGGCCACGGCAAATTCTTGAAACAGCCGGCCAATGATGCCGCCCATGAATAACACCGGGATGAATACTGCGGCTAGAGAAATGGTCATGGACACGATGGTGAAACCAATTTCCTGGGCGCCGTCAATCGCCGCAGTGAACTTATCCTTACCCATTTCCATGTGCCGGACAATGTTTTCCAGCATGACAATGGCATCATCGACCACGAAACCGACCGACAGGATCATGGCCATCAAAGATAGATTATCCACGCTGTAATTCAGGAGATACATGAACATGAAGGTCCCGATTAGGGACATGGGGATGGCCAAGCTGGGGATGATAGTGGCCGTAAGTTTTCGTAAAAACAAAAAGATAACCAAGACAACCAGGCCCAGAGCCAGAATCAGAGTAAATTTGACTTCATTCACCGAGTCTCGAATGGACTCCGACCTGTCATACAGTATATTGAGTGAGGCAGAGGCCGGAATCTGCAGCCGGAAGGTCGGCAACAATTTTTTTATGGCCTCGGCGATTTCTATGGTATTGGTTCCTGGTTGCCGCTGAATAGCCAGGACCACGGCTCGTTTGTCAATGTACCAGGCCGCGGTTTTGTCATTTTCGACGCTGTCAATGGCCCCCCCGATGTCGCGAAGCCGGACCGGCTGGCCTTTGCGGTAAGCCACGATTATGGGGGCGTAAGATTCCGCCTCGTTCAACTGCCCGGTGGCCTTGATGGTGTAGGTTTTGTGCCGGCCGGAGAGTATTCCAGTGGGCAGATTGACATTGGCGCTTTGGACGGCGCGTGAGACTTCGTCCATACCGATACCATAAGCCGACAGGGCGGTAGGGTCCAGCCTGACCCGGACGGCATATTTCTGGGCGCCGTAAACCAGCACCTGGGCCACGCCGCTGATAGTCGAGATGCGTTGGGCCATGACCGTTTCGCCGTATTCATCAATGGTATACATCGGGAGGGTGTCCGAGGTCAGGGCTAAGAACAAAATGGGTTGGTCCGCCGGATTAACCTTTCGATATGATGGTGGGGCCGGCATGTTTTGGGGCAATTGATTCGCGGTCCGGGCAATGGCCGCCTGGACGTCTAGGGCGGCGGCGTCAAGGTTCCGGCTGAGATTAAACGTCAGGGTAATCTGGGTATTACCCAGGATACTGCTGGAGTTCATCGAATCCAGCCCGGCAATGGTCGTAAATTGCCTCTCCAGGGGGGTGGCCACGGCTGTAGACATGTTTTCCGGGCTGGCCCCAGGCAGACTGGCAGTCACTAAAATGGTCGGGAAATCCACATTAGGCAGATCGTTCACCGGCAACAACCGATAACTCTGGATGCCGAAGATCAGGATGGCGGCCATCAACAAGGTGGTCATCACCGGTCTGGTGATGAAGGTGTAAGTGAAGTTCATCGCAGTTAATGATCCTCAGGGTTAAGATGTGGCCATCAAACTAAAATGCAACGTGGAGGACGTAGATAAAACAGCGTTTGGCTTTTTAACGGTCAATTCTTGCCGCCTTCGCCCTGGATTGGGGGCTTTGCCTTCTTGATGTCCACCCGGGCCCCGGGGATGAGACGCAGTTGCCCCTCGGTGACCACTGTCTCGCCAGGCTGGACACCTTTATCGATGACCGATTCGCGGCCTTGGGTCTTTCCGACCACCACCGGCCGCACTTCCACGGTCTGATCAGGTTTGACGACAAAGACAAATTCACCTGATTGCCCGGTTTGAACGGCCTGTGAGGGAACGACCACGGCGTTGGGCCGGGAGGTAAGTCTCAAGATGACATTAACGAACTGACCCGGCCAAAGCTGTTTGTCCTCGTTGGCGAACTTCCCTTTCAACCTGATGGTCCCGGTTTTGGTGTCAACGGCGTTGTCGATGAAGGCGATCACCCCTTCAAATGGTGGATCCTGACTTTGGGGTGGTTTGGCCTCCAATTTAAGCGGTCCTTTGGCCATAAATTTCATTATTTCCGGAAGATACTGTTCCGGCACTGAAAAATTTACGTAAATTGGTTGAATCTGATTAATCACGACCATGGGGTTGTCTTCATTGTTTTTGATCATATTTCCGGCATAGGAGCTCAACGACCCGGTTTTGCCGGTGATTGGAGCATAAATGTAACAGTAGCTTAATTGCAGGCGGGCGTTATCGATGGTCGCCTTGTCGGCCTTGATGGCGGCCACCAGGGCCTCATAAGTGGATTGAACCTGATCCAACTGCTCCTTGGCGATGGCTCGGGTGTTGAACAGCTTGGTGTAACGGCGCAAGTCTTCTTCGGCTTTCTTAAGCAGGGCCTGGTTGCGGTCCATCTTGGCCTGGGCCTCCTTCAAGGCGGCATCACCAGGTCCAGGGTCCAGAGTAAAGAGCAACTCACCCTTGTTGACAAACTGGCCCTCCTGGAAATGAACCTTTTTGAGTTGGCCGACCACCCTTGACTTGATCGACACGGTGGTCAGGGCCTCCACATTTCCGATTGCTTCCAACT
>JADFYC010000154.1:7025-8445 GCA_015233295.1 Deltaproteobacteria bacterium
AACCGGAACGGTCTTGGAAATGGCCTGGCCGACCTTCACCGGGACTGCGTCTGGGGCCTTTTTCTTCATCTGGTCAGGTTTTTCGCCAGTGCAGGCAGTGATAAAACTCAGCCCGACCAGCAGCAGACTCAATGCCGCCCAAATAGAATGGCGGTCGGCCCCAAGTCGATTCATGCTATAATATTTCATGGGTTCCATTTTTGATCTCAGGTTGATTTCCGTTTACCGCGCCGAAGATGGGAATGCGGGGATGATATTGCTAAGGCCTGATCCCGTCCGGCGACATCCCGGAGTGAATGCGAAACCGGGGCTTCATATCAGGTTTGATGTAATTTTTCAAGTGACTATCCTGGCCGGACAGAAGCGGCGGTTAACTCGGACTGTTTCTTTTCACACTTTGAAGAACACAGGCAGTGCCAAGGCTGAGCTTATTTTAAAACATAAATTTTAAACGTTTGTTTGAATTTGTCAACACTTTTTCTGCCTTCAATGACCCGAATTCTCAAAAACAAAAAACAATGCATCAACTTGTCGTTATTCTATCGGATTAATAGTAAATAAACACCTCACCTTCGCCCATGCGCTTTGGATGATGACCGACTCTAATAATTCATTCGGGTTTTTTCCATTGACTGTCTTAAAGCAAACAATTAAGTTAGGTCTGGATTCAACATGTGAGCCACAGCCGGCCCGAATATTACGGCATACGATGGAAAACGGCACTCAGCAGAACAGGAAAAGTCTCTACACCCTCCTGGTCAAGGAATGCTTAAAGTGGCACTAATTACCTGATGTTAACATTTTGACGGGAGACACAAATGGAAAAATTTTTGTTTATAATGTCAAAAGGCTTTGAAAAGTCCGGCGGGGCCACCCGGGCCATGCAGTTTGCCGCCATGACGGCCCGCAAGGACCTTCCTGTGGATGTCTTTTTAATTGACGACGCCATCCATTGGGCTCAGCTAGGTCTGGCCGAAGGCATCAGATCTTCAACGGGAGAACATATGAAAGACCTGTTGGATGAACTGGCGAGCAAGAAAGCCGTCATTCATGTTTGCAAGGCTTGCGCAGATAAGCGGCTGATCTCATCGGATGATCTTATCCCTGGAGCAAAAATTTCCGGATCCCCGCTGTTAGTGGATATGATGACCAGTCCTGAGTACCGGGTTTTCACCTTCTAGAAACCAAAACTACGACTTAATTGGCTAGAATCAAAGTTTTTCAAGATCATGGATTGCCGGTCGCCGCCTTTTTTTCATCGGGTCGCCAGCCACAGATCCCTCTGAAAGAGTCAATGTATCCAGACGTATTGTCTCAACTGGAGCCGTCAGGTCATGACGTCGGACTGGGAAGCCCACGGCGTCTCAGGTGCCCCCCCAGGGTAGGTTGAAGATCCCATTTTAACGCCTCTTCAACAGGA
>JADFYC010000155.1 GCA_015233295.1 Deltaproteobacteria bacterium
GGTTAACGGGTTTTACCTCAGGGCTTGGGAATGAAGCCGAAGGTTTGTAAAAGGCAATAGGCGCCCGCCATACCCCAATAAAAGGGAAGGTAAAACAAACAAAGAAGTGAACAATTTGAGAAGGGCCTCGGAAACAAACCCCCGGAAAATCAACCGTAATTTGAATTAAGAAGAGAAACTTCGGAACAAGGCAGAGGGGAAAAAAGCAAAAAAATTTTCAAACACACCCAACGCATCTCGGATGCCACTACGGCCGAATTGACTAAACGCATCGGCGATATTTACTTAAAAAAAGAGATGATTTCGGAGGCCATAGACGCTTATGAGAGAACGGCGGAGTTACTTCCCGACGACGTTTACGTCCTTAATCGCATGGGTATTTCTTACCGCAAATTAGGAGAATGGGACAATGCCTTGAAGGTTTATAAGAAAGCCTTGGAGTTGTGCCCCGATGATGAGAATATTTATTACAATGTCGGCCGGACTTATTTGGAGATGGGAAACAAATACAAAGCATTGGACTACTTCGAACAGGCATTGAAGGCTTACCCCGATTTTGCCGAAGCCAAGGCCGTCATCCAGAAGCTGACCAACGCCTCCTGATGGAATTAATCTGCCGGTTGGGCAGATCCATGTCCATGTCGGAGTTCCGTGTTTTTTGGGATGCTGAGGGCGCGATGAAGACACAAAAATTGTAGAAGTTTTTTAGTCAGCGAATAAAGGATCAATGATTTGGATACGCTCAGAAACAAAGTGTCGGGAAAAGACGAACGCTATATCCAGATTCGGCCAAGTCTAATTAACTTTTACAGGGACCTGCCCGTTTACATTATTCATCCTCAAAAGGGGGGCCTGGTCAGGTTTCTGGCCAGGAAAGAGCAATATGCAGAAAAGGCGATCAGCTTTCTAACCAAGAGGGGAATTAGCGTTTATGTCCGGTTGAGTGACCACAAGGAACGGAACTCTCTATTAGAAGAGAAGTTGGTTGAATACCTGGATGGGCCTATTGATGCGGAAAAGGCTGTTTTTATAAAAGAACTTACTTTCCAACTGGTTAATGAATTTTTTGTCGGCCAGGCAGCTCCCCGCGGCGGACATCTAATTGACGCTAAGTCATTGAAAAAAATAGCTAAAATAGCTAATTATTACGTAGGATTATTAGATTTGGAAAACGCCGCTGAAGCCCTGGAGATGATTCATAACGTCATTCTCAAAGACCTGACCACCTACGCCCATTCAGTTAATACGATGATCCTGATTCTCCGGTATCTGGAGCAGGAGAGAAAACAGTATCGGGACAAGATATCTTTTCCCAACGAACTGCTGGCTAATAGACATGAGATAGATCAAAAGCAAAGAGAGCAAGACCGAAAATGGGCTTTGGGGGCCATCCTGCACGATATTGGAAAAGTGGGTATCCCCGATGAGTTATTGAAGGCGGCCAGAAAGTTGACAGACAAAGAATACGAAATAATGAAAATGCACGTTGACTTTGGCTGGGAGATGATCAGGGCGGTCAGTTCCGCCTACTCCAGAGACGAAATCGTGAAAGGGGCCATTCTGCATCACCACGAACGGCTGGATGGTACCGGGTATCCACGCAAATTGACTGAGTTGAGCCCCGCCGGACAACTTATCGGACTCTTGGACTGTTATGAGGCCCTGACCACCGACAAACGGCCCTATCGTAGCGCAGCCACGCCCTTGGAAGCCTTGGACATCCTCCTGAAGGACGTCAAAGCCGGAAAATTTGACCCCACCCTCCTTAAGAAACTGGCCGAACTGGTGGCTAATGATCATATCGCCTAGGACGTCCCGGTTAACCCGCCTACTTATACATGGATTTCAATTCACATTCAGCGACCCTGCTCCTGGATAATTGAAAATTTATCTCCGGCGCTCCGGCCGTTATATCTAATCAAGGCAGGTCTTCATGGAATTTTGAAAAAAATTCCATCGAGAATCGGGTCCTGCTATTCCTTCAACTCCGTCGAGCAGTTTTATTCAGTTGGACCGCAATCTCCCCCTCTGCTGATGAAGTGTAACATGCAGCATCGATGAAACGCAACGTTTCTGTTGCATGCAACACTTTTATTCCTCAAGTCCACAACCTTCGATGGACCTCACCATGCCATAATTTCCTGTATATATGGAACTAATTAAAGAGGCGACGCCTATCGATTTTTTTGGCATAGACCTTGCCAGTATAATGTCGCATAGGCTCATTTCTAATGGAATATGTCCCCGCCTGTTGTCTCTTTAAACGGGGACAACAGGCGTTCTGCGAGGTCAGAGATGCCGCCGGTGGAAGCAAAGGAAAGCCCGAGCGGCTCCTTCATTTCCGGCAATCATCGCCCTTTAACTTTTTATGAGGAGAATTATGGGACTCAACAATTTCGTAGTTGATGAGACTGGAGGAAGCGAGGCAGAGTTACAGAGCTCGGGTAAGTCAACCGGCTTCGAGAATGTCAAAAATATTATTGCTGATAAGTTGCATAATTTTGCTGAAGCGCTAGGGGAAAAAGAGACAGTTCAGGACGCTCAATCCGGCAAAGCCCAGTACGGAAAGCAGGCATCCGAGTGGTTGGACCAATCAGCCGAGTACGTTCGGCAGTTCGACTACCATGAGCAGGTAGATGCCAGGGTCCGAGAATATGTCAGACAGAGCCCGGGGCGCAGTCTCTTGATAGCCGGAGCCGTCGGCCTGATTATCGGAGCTATTTTGCGACGCAGGTAAGGAGGCGTTTTTTGCCAATGAACAACAAAGTGGTAAAAAAAGACCCCACAACACAACGTGAATCCTTAACTGAATTGTTGGGACAGCTCGCCAACAGCTCAGCCGCGGTGGTTCACGACGAAATTGAGCTCGTAATCCAGGGAATTCGCGAAAAGATGAGGGCTGTTCGCAGCGGAGTCCTAATAGTCGTGGTAGGAGCGGTCATCAGCTTTGTCGCATTCATGTCTCTTTGCGCCGCTCTGATCATCAGACTCACTTCCTATATGGCCCCCGTCATTGCCGCGCTTGTCACTGGAGCGGCGCTGGCTATAATCGGTGTCGTCATTGTCTTCATCGGCTACAAGCAGTTGAAAAAAACAATCCTCAAAACATAGAAGACAAGGCAAACACTGAAAAGGAGGACAATGAATGGCTAAAAAAGAATCTACAAGTAACACAAGGGAAGCGGATGTCGAGCGCAGTACCGAAGATATACGTCAGGATATAGCTAAAGGAGAAGATAACATTTCCCAAACAGTCCATAAAATCGACGAGCGTATCAAAGAGACACTGGATTGGCGTGAATATGTGAAAGACTCTCCTTACTTGGCGCTGGGGGCTGCCGCCGGACTCGGCTATCTTGCCTCAAGGATGTTCATAAGACGCACCACTCCCATGGAGCGAATCATGGGTTCCATTGCTGAGGAAGTTCGCGACTCACTCAGTGGCGTGCTTGCCGGAGCCGCCGGCCCCAGCCTGGTCAAGGTGGGCCTGCTGGGTATTGCCACGAAGGCTGCCGCCGGCTGGATAAAGAATGCAACCTCGACAGATGTGACAAGCGGTGACGCCGGGCCTCGACCGCAGACACGACGTGCTTCAACCATTGGCCCGAGAATGGATTCGTAAATAATTGTTGAAATTAAGAGTCAACGTTTAATCTTAATTTAGGAGGACAACATGAATGTCGAACACGGCAAAAAAGAAACTCTCAAACAACAAATCGTAGAAGAAGCTGATAGCGCTAGTGCTGCCGCCCAGAACATCCTGGAACGCGGTGCTGAGGTTTACGGGCAGGCGGAGCAGGCTGTAAGTGATGCTTATGATAAAACAGCTCAGACGGTAAGCGAAACTTATGCGCAGGCTAAGAGTTATGTTAACGAAAATCAGGGCAAGACAATTCTTATAGCATTAGGGATAGGAGTAGGATTGGGTTTTATCTTGGGTGCAAGCTCGCACCGCTCGCGTGGCGGCCGGTTTGCCCAACCCGTCGTCAACGCTCTCTCCGACATTGCACTGGAGTTTTTCCGATAAACCATCATTTCCCCCTGGAGTACGTCGGATTGACGATTCGGGGCGCCTGTTTAACCGATCCAATGGATCGACGCGTCCTACCGCGCCCGAAAGCAGTGGAAACACCTTCCCGTGAATGCAGGATTCCAGGGTTTTCAAGCTGTTCAGTCCTCCGCTTTCGGCGCGAAGTCGACGAGAGTGGATCTGGTTCCCCCACAGGCCCCTGGGGATGGCGTTTAGGGTCATGCTTTTACGGTGGCGATTTGTAACATGTTTACCGAAAGGATTGCTCCCTGCAGGCCTGTTTTCTTCTGGAAATATGAATCCGAGGTTGCCGGCTTAACCCGTCTCGGCAGGGATGAAACGGCAAGGCTCGGCGGGTCTGTGATCTTGTAGACCCATGTCTGAGGGAAAAGTGTATGGAAGTTTATGAGAGACTAATGACTAATAACTAAGGAGGAAGACAAAATGAAAAGAAAAGTCATAGCGATGATGATTTGTCTGGCAGTGGTTTTGATGATGGGGAATGCCTTTGCCCAACAGGTGCCAGTGGCCGGTACGTCCATCGGAGTTTCAACGGACGAACTGGTGACCGTGGCCACGGGATGGAGTGTCAATAAGCAGATCATGGGGAAAGACGTCTATAACGACAAAGATGAGAAGATCGGCGTAGTGGACGACCTCATCATTGCACCGGACAAAGCCGTCTCCTACGCTATCATCGGGGCGGGTGGCTTTCTCGGAATGGGCAAGCACGATGTGGCCGTTCGCGTAAATCAGTTCAAGATAGTGGATGGCAAGATCACTTGGCCGGGAGCCTTCAAGGATGTAGTCAAGGCCTTGCCCGTTTTCCAGTACGCTAAGTAGGAAGGCCGGATCGCTGCAGCCGGGCGGCACTCCTAAGGGTGAATTAATTTAAAAGCAGTAGTTGTCATCACATGTCGTTAGCTTAAGATTTCGAGGAGATTTGGACAAACTTTAAATCCCCCCTCTTTTATCGAGGGGGATACTCCGTGTAAGCGGCGCTTGGCACCGTTCGCCCGGGCTGGTGAATTCGGACACACATACATTAGGTCGTTCAACGGCGGTCCTCGCGTGCAATTGTGTGTGAGAATTGCAGGTCGTCGGCGTGGTCTTGCGGATACCGCACCCTTGGAGATTCCTCATGAGACCCACAAAGTCCTCCTCTTGGTTTAACAGCTTCGCCAAAATAACATCTCGTGCAACGGGTCGCCCCACAGCATTTATGATGGCGGTGGCGGTCATCGTTGTGTGGGTCCTGACCGGCCCCCTCTTCCACTTCAGTGACACCTGGCAGCTCGTGATCAACACCGGGACGAAGCCGGAACAGTCTGAATTATTATAACATGATTACATAGCATAAAGATCAAGCGGTAGCAACCGGGAAACCTTTGTCCCGGCGCGGAAATGTCTTCCAACTACTATAAATCATTGCCGGGACCTCCCATCATGATGTGAAAGTTGCCTTCACCGCAGTTCCTGGTCAAGGTATCTATTATCTTCTTGCACCTGGCCGGGGTATCATAAGGACCGCTGATAAAGCAGGGCAGACCGTCCCGGCCATAGGCGAATGCGTCAGGGCATTCCTCCGGATCGTAATCACCAAAGATTTGCCTGGCTTTCTTGTAATCTCTATGTGGCTCAAATCCCAGATCACGGGCATATTCAACGGCCCCTTCCACTAATTTCCGGACGCAGGATGGATCTGTTATCTTCGATTCCTGACGACGGTTAAGGCCCTCTTTGTAAGATTCGTATTGATCCTTGGAGACAATGGCGAATGTCGCATCCTTTACCCCCAAGCAAAACACATCTAGCAAAATAGAGGCCAACGCCAGTTGTCCGTCTTTCATCTTTCGGGTAAAAACTACGCTCCCCAGCCCTACTTTGAATAGTTCAATCGGGACGAGACACTCATGGACAGGGACACCGGCCAGTTGCTGGGACTTGGACACCAGGCCCGAAAGGTGGCCTGCGCCGCCTGCCTTTTCTTTTTTTTCCTTCCGCTTAGCCGCTCTTTCAGCCATTTTCTTCTGTCTCTTTTTCGGGTCGAGGACCATTAGTATTCCTTTCATCAAGATGCGTGGTCTGCTTAACCGACACGACCGTACGTTTATTCAGTTAATTTGATGCCAGGGGTGGATCAAACGGTAGTCCACGCCTCACCGGGTCAATCACCAAAAACCCGGCCCAGGTCAATCATCAAACCCGGGATGGTCGCCACCTCCAGGTCAATCTCGCCGGCATAGGTGATGGGGGGGCCATATTTGCCATCTTCACCCAGTAAACGCACAATCACTTCCCGGTCAATGGGATCAACAATCCAGTATTCTTTCACACCGTGTTGTTCATACAGGTCCAGTTTGACCCCTTGATCCCTGTCGGCAGTGGAAAGAGAGAGAATCTCCACCACCAGGTCGGGCGCCCTCCGGCATCCCCGCTCATCAAGCTTGGTCTGGTCACAAACAATCACGATATCCGGCTGCACGACCGTGTCGATTTGACTGTCCGCCTCATCTCCCTGGGGCAGTCGCACGTCAAATGGAGCCAAGATGACGCGGCACCTCTGGCCCAGAAGCGAATTGGCCATCTGTCGATGGAGTTCTCCCAACACCAGTTGATGCCGCATCGATGGTCCGGGAGTCATTTGATATGGCACACCCTTGATTATCTCCCACCGTTTGCCGTCCGACCAGGTCAGGTAATCGCCATAGGTGTACTTTTCCGTTTGAGGGGCCACCAAAGCCATCTGTATCCTCCTCGGGTCTTATTCAACCGTCTTCAATAGACCCATTCTATAAGCCTACCCAATTATTGTAAACAAAAATATGAGGCCACCCCCCTTCCCGCCTCTCTCGCCTTTGTCATCCCCAAAGCGATTCATCAAAGAAGTTGACGAATGTCTTCAACCCTGTTAAAAGTGGTGTCAAATATTTGTTTCCCTGATCCCCCCTCACAAACCCTGTCCAGGAAAGGCTTAATTATGGCTGCCAGGCTGGAGATTGGCCTCAAACCCGGTCTCGTCGACCCCGAGGGTGAAGGCCTGAAGAAAAAGGCGGCCGAGTATTTCGGCTATGATTTTATCGAAGCAGTCCGAACCATCCGGGTCCTGACCATTGACGCCGGCTTGACTGACGAGCAACTTACGGCCGTTCAGCACGGCATATTCACCAACCCGGTCACTGAATTTTCCTCTTTCCAGCCTTTAGCCCCGGAGATTGACCTGGCCATCTGGGTCGGACTCAAACCCGGCGTAAACGACACGGCCGGCCACACCGCCTTAGAAGCCATCCGAGATTACCTGGGATATTCATTCAAACCCGGTGAGGACATTTACACCTCTAAGCTTTACCTGTTGGCCACAACCGGGGTTGACCGGGACGAAGCCGTTCAGGCCACGGAAGTCCTGGCCTCGGAGATACTGGCCAATGACATCATTCAGCAGTGGCGAGTGTTCGACGCCCAAAGTTGGGATAAGAACACCGGCATTGGTCTGGTCATTCCCCAGGTCCGACTCCAAAAGACACCTTCGGTGACCACCATCCCCATCAGCAGCGACGCCGAACTGGCCCGCCTCAGTCAGGAGCGAAACCTGGCCTTGACTGAAAATGATATCCCGACCATCCGAAACTATTTCCTGCGGGAGGAGGTCCGGGCGGAGCGGGCCAAGGTGGGCCTGGATGAACCCACCGACGTGGAACTGGAGTATATCTCCCAGGGCCGCAGCGATCACTGCAACCACAACACCTTTAACGGCATCTTTCATTATACCGACCTGTCCACGGGGCAGACGGAAATTGTGGACAACCTGTTCACCACCTGCATCAAAGCCCCCACCCTGGCCGTAAAAGCCAAAAAACCGTGGGTGGTTTCCGTCCTTTGGGACAACGCCGGCGTCGGCCGGTTCGACGACGATCATTACTATGTCATCACCGGGGAGACTCACAACAGCCCGTCCAACATGGAAGCCTACGGCGGGGCCATAACCGGCATCGTCGGGGTGTATCGAGACCCCATGGGCACCGGGCTGGGCGCCAAACTGGTCATGGGCGCTTACGGCTATTGTGTCGGACCCAGAGATTATCCCGGCCCATTGCGGCCTCATTTGCATCCTCGCCGGCTGCTGGACGGAGTGATCACCGGGGTCAAGGATGGCGGCAATAAAAGCGGTATCCCCACTCCCTTTGGTCAGGTCTTTTTCCACCCCAACTATTTGGGCAAGTGCCTGGTTTTTGTCACCGCCCTAGGGATCATGCCGGCTGAAGTCCAGGGCCGCCCAGCGGAACTTAAATCCATCGCCGCCGGTGATCTGATCATTATGGC
>JADFYC010000156.1 GCA_015233295.1 Deltaproteobacteria bacterium
TAATCGATTACATTCTGCGTGGTATCCTACCGGAAAATCCCTTTGAAAGCATCGATGAGAAGGGGTTGGCCAAGCTCATGGGAATTGGGGTGGAACTGGGTCGAAAGACCCGCCCGGATTTGGAAGTGGGTATCTGTGGCGAGCACGGCGGTGATCCCAAGTCAATCGCCATCTGCCACAAGCTGGGACTTAACTATGTCAGTTGTTCGCCTTTCCGGGTGCCCATCGCCCGTCTGGCCGCAGCTCAAGCGGCATTGATGGAACGGATGGCGTAAGGAAGAGCTATCCGGACGGTGTCTGCCCTTTTTTGCTGGGGCAACCGCTCGAGTAGTGAAAAAGTGAGCTAACCAGGCCCGTTATCCCGGTAAGGGGTACCGGGCCTGGCATTTTTGGCTTGATCAGGCTCGAATTTTATGAGGTGCAAGCTCTCTACGGACCGAGGCCATAGCAGTTCGCCTCCTTTTGAGATAGAATCATCAGTTAACGACCACAGTCCGGCGCACACCCTCTTTCTCGCCGTTACGGCTCACCGTCCAAGCAACATTTGGGTTTTCCAATTCGAGTCGCTGACGGTAGCCATGGATCCCTGAGAAGAAACGGACGTTCCATTCATCAGGTACATCCAGACCTGCCCAGTGTTGCCATGTCGCCATAGGATATCGTTTTTCCGATCCCCGTTGAAATCACCGATCCCGACAATCTGCCAATTCAAATCGCTGACTGTAGCAACCGGTCCATGGGAAGCAACGGACATTCCATTCATCAGGTACATCCAGACCTGCCCAGTGTTGCCATGTCGCCATAGGATGTCGCGTTTCCCATCCCCATTGAAATCACCAATTCCGACAATCTGCCAATTCAAATCACTAACGGTAGTAACGGGTCCCTGGGAAACAATAGTCGTTCCATTCATCAGGTACATCCAGACCTGGCCGGTGCCGGCATTCTGCCAGAGGATATCGGCTGTTCCATCTCCGTTAAAATCACCGATCCCGACAACCTGCCAGTTCGAGTCACTGACGGTAGCAATGAGTCCCTGGGAAACAATAGTCGTTCCATTCATCAGGTACATCCAGACCTGTCCAGTTCTGCCATGCCGCCAGAGGATATCGGCTGTTCCATCTCCGTTAAAATCACCGATCCCGACAATCTGCCAATTGGAGTCACTGACGGTAGCAACGATTCCCTGGGAAGAAACGGAAGTTCCATTCATCAGGTACATCCAGACCTGCCCACTGCTGCCATGCCGCCATAGGATGTCGGCTTTTCCATCCCCATTAAAATCACCGCTCCCGACAATCTGCCAATTGGAGTCGCTGAAGGCGACAACTGGTCCCTGGGAAGCAATAGAAGTTCCGTTCATAAAGTACATCCAGGCCTGGCCAGTATTGACATTTCGCCAGAGGATGTCGCTTTTTCCGTCCCCATTGAAATCGAATTTTGCTTTAGTGGTTGGTGTCGGAGTCGGAGTCGGCGTAGGGGTCGGAGTGGTGTTGGTATAGGTAAACACTCCGATGCTGGTGGCCGTCCCCCCAGTTGTAGTCACGTGGACGCTCCCGGTAGTCCCAGTGCCAACCACGGCCGTTATCTGGGTGTTGCTATTTACCGTGAAAGATTGCGCCGCCGTATCTCCGAAGGTAACGGCAGAGGCCCCAGTTAAGCTGGTTCCGGTGATGGTCACAGATGTCCCGGCGCCGCCGGAGGCCGGGGTGAAGGAAATAATTGAAGGAATTTCAGTGGCAAAGAACAAATAATCGGTGTTGGCGACATAGGGCGTGAGGAGACTAAGGTCCGTGATGATGCTTGAATAAAGGAAAGGCGTAGTACAGACGGAATAATCGAATGAGGTTCCGTCCGAGTAGGTGCCGGACATAATGGATTTCCGCAGCGCGGCGAGCTTGGTCTTCTGCGTTGTTGTCAACGTCTTGTAAACCTGGGTGAAGACAGTGGCATAGTTATAGTTGTTTTCGCCATCCAGGTCGCCATAAGTTCCTGATAAGGCGAGCACCTGAGTCTTGATGGCATCCGTTGAGCCGGTGGTGGTCAAGAGGCTGCGCAGCAGCGTGGCGATTTGCGTCCGCGCCTTGACGATGTTGGAGGTAGCCGATGCATAGAGATTGTTCCTTTGTATGTCCACCAGGCTTGACATCAATGTTGCCTGACTCTGCGTGACGTATCCCTTCGAACTGTCACTGAGGGCCGCTCCCGCGGTGGCGGTGAGTTGCTCGTCGATGCTGTACCCTTCGTGGCCGATGGCAGGAGCATCTTTGATGTAAAAGGATCCGTAGTAGGTTCCGTGGCGTTCGGGGCAGAAGTAGACATCCGCGTCTACCGAACCGGCATACCAGCTAAATAGGTCGCTGGCATAGGTCATAACAGCCACAGCCGTGCCTTGGGGTAGTCCGGTCATCTTGGCCTTGGTCTGGTCGTCAGTGATGTTAGGCCAAGAACTCCAGCCCTTGCCTTTCATGGTAGCCAGATACGCCTTCTGGGTGGAATCCATGGAGTTGAGGATTTTGGCATACAGCACGGCGCGGTCGAAACTTATCTGGCCGTCAATGAGGTACAGTTCCCGTGAGACCTCCTTTACGGCGTTGAGATTCAGGCCCGCAGAACCAGAAGGAATGTCGCCCTCAAGGAGACGACGGAAAGCCTTCATTAAGGGGAAGCGCTTGTACCCGTAGAGATTGATCTGGTCGAGCTGGGCGACGGCAAGCGTCTTCAACTGGGCGAATTGGGTGTCGTTCAGGAGGTAGATGATATTATTGGCGACCCGGGTTAGGAAGCTGGTGTTGTGGCCCATGTTGTCGGGGTCGTTGTCGCGCAGGTACTGAAAACCGGTATAGTCGGCTACCTTGCCTGGGGGGAAGAAGGACTGGGAATCCAGGTTCCCGGTCATCATGGCCAGGCCGGAAAAGGCTATAGTAGTGCGCTGTGCCTCATCGGAAAGAGTCTGGGCAAGGGTGAAGGTGGGAGTTGCCACTGCCGGGTTAACGATCTCGGCGTCTTGTTCGGTTTTGTCAGAGACGGCCTGCTCAATGGATGGTGCATAAGTTGTTGCTGCATGGAGAGAATTAAAGGCAACAGCCAAATAAATCCCAAAAAACAGGAGACTCAACGTTTTCTTCATGATAAACCTCCTTATACCTTTGCAGCTTGGATAATCCCGAAGGTCTGAACTTTCCTGTGATAGGAATTATTATCCCAGGAGTAAATCGCCAAAAAGGCAAGCGTTTTTTAACCCCAAAAGGCCATGACACATCCGCCATGTTTATCGTTATCGTATGAATGTGGACATCACATTAGTCAGTTATGAGTCAATGGCCTTTTTCGCTCTATTGATGCTCAAGGGCAAAGAATGCGGGCGATAAGGGCCGGTCTCGCAAAAGCTATGGTATTAAGCTGTGCCCGGTCGGATAAGGCCTGTTCGATGGATTATTTTCCCCCTTTGGATGCCCCTGGGCCTTTTTTTTCGCCTTTTTCCGGATTCCGATCTTTCCCGTCATCGGGTGGCCCATCGTTATCCCGGCCTTTTTTTGCCTGGTTTTTTTCTCCATGTATTTCATTGATATCCAGAAAACCGTCATGATTTCGATCCAGCGTTTCCCATTGAGCCTGTAGATGAGTGGGGGCATCTCGTTTACGCAAAACACAGGCTGACTGCCCTTGAATCATCTGGCAGGTGCCGTTGAATGGGCCGTCGGAGGTCTCAACCCGGCAGGCGGCGTTTTCAGCCAATCCCTGGCAGGCGGCGACAATCTCGGGCGGCGGCCCCTTTGGTTTTAGTTGATCCCCGCCTTGATCGTTTCCGGCTGACCATGCCGCCATGGGGATGATCAGACAACAGAAGAAAACGATAATTGCATATTTTTTCTTAAATACATTTTCAATTTTTAGCATGATGCCTCCTTTTTGTTGGGAATTTTATTTTGTCAGAGCATGTTGTCGCTGGCCACATTAGGCTAAAGGATGTGACCATGCCTTCAAAACTGAACCAGTGCCATCGTTTTATGAGATTATATTATGCTTAAATGAACGTCAGATGAACCGGGACTAAATTTTTCATGAATCTTGGGCCTTTTTCATCTATCCGTTACTAAGGGCAGCTTAATATGAAAGGTGCTTCCTTTTTGGGTCTGACTTTCCACTTCAATTAAGCCGCCGTGCATATCAACGATATATTGGCACATGGCCAGCCCTAATCCGCTTCCGCCTTCACTTCTGGAGCGGGCTTCATCCACTCGGTAAAACCTTTCAAAAATGAAGGGCAACTCATTTGAGGGAATGCCGATGCCGGTATCGGAGACCGATACGACGGCCGTCGCATCTTCTCTTCCAAGTGTAATCAATATGGATCCACCGGGGGCGGTATATCGGATGGCATTGCTTAAAATGTTGTATATCAGACGTTTTAGGCTTTTTTTATCGCCTTTAACTGTCAACGGATCCGGCAGAGACGCTTCCAATTGAAGATTCTTCTCCCGACACAGAATTTCCACATCGGCATACATATCCCGAATAAATGTCTGTAGGTGAATAGTTTCGAATGTGAATTGTTCTTTTCCGGCATCTGCCCGGGCAAGCGTCAGCAATTGGTTGATCACGCCGGACATATGATCTGATTCTTGTGAGATTATTTCCAGGGATCTTTGATATGCTTCCGGCGTTCTAACTTTTTGAAGGGCCAGAGTAGACTCCGCCTGAATAATCGCCAGGGGCGCCCGTAGTTCGTGAGATGCGTCACTGGTAAACTGCTTCTGACGATTAAAGGCCTTTTCCAGTCTTTCAATCATCTGGTTCAGAGTATCGGCAAGACGTCCAAGCTCATCTTTCGTTTCAACTGTGATTCGCCGGCTTAAGTCATGCTCCTCAATTTCGCGGGCCGTATCGGTAATCTGTTCAACCGGTTTGAAGGCCCGCCCGGCCAGGAAAACTCCGCCGCCGCCTGCACAGACCAGGGTCAACGGTATCGCAATCAAAAGGATTTGTAAAAGTCCCTTCAACGTCGCTTCGATATCCCTGACAGGCCGCGCGACAATTAGGGCGGCGCGCCGGATTTCCAACTTTTCCTGAAAGTCTTGGGATCTGCGGAATCTGTCCGGGCGAATGAAGGGATTGTCAGGCGTATAACAGACGGCATACAGACGAAATTTTCCGCCGGGTGATCGTTCAATTGTTGAAAATGAGCTTATCCCGGATATGGCGAGATCGATGATTTCTTGTGCTACCGGAATTTCGATTTCCTTATGTGATATCTGCCTCAGATTTTTCTCGGAATAAAAATAGAAAGAAATAAGTTCTTCGACCTCCTCCTCAAATGTACCGCTGGCGACAATTGAAATCACATCTCTGAAATTGGAAATCTGTTCTGCCCGCCTCCGAAGCGATTCATCGAGGTTATGATGCAAGACTTGCGAGAGAGTTACATACACACCGCTTGCCAGCATTATCATCAGGATACTCAATACCAAAAGATACCAGAGGGTGAACCTGAACTTGATGCTGTTGATAATATTTTTGATCTTATTCATAGGACTTTTATTCTGTACCCCGCTCCTCTGACGGTCTGGATAATTATTTTGCCTTGTTCAGGATCGATCTTTTGACGAATCCGCCGAATATACACATCCACCAGGTTGGAGACGCTGTCCAATTTATAATCCCATGCATGCTCTTCAATCATGGTGCGTGTGATGACGGCATTCGGATGACGCATCAGGTATTCCAGAATCACATATTCTTTAGTTGTCAGATCCACCGGTTGTTGCTTCCAACAGACTTCCCGCATCGAGGTATTAAGAACAAGGTCTCCGACCCTGAGTTCCGATGACTTGGATGTGCTCTCCCGCCGCAGCAGTGCTCTCACCCGGGCGGTCAACTCCGCAAAAGCAAACGGTTTTATTAGATAGTCATCCGCCCCTGTATCCAATCCTCTGACGCGGTCTTCAACCGTGTCTTTGGCTGTTAACATGAGGATCGGTATCTTTATGTTTTTCCAGCGAAGGTTTCGACAAACTTCGATTCCGTTCTTCCGCGGCATCATAATGTCCAAAATGATTAAATCATACGCAGTGGTTTCGGCATAATACTCGCCATCATCGCCATTGTATACACAATCAACTGCGTATGAATCTTCTTCAAGTCCCCGTTTCACAACATCACAAAATTTTTTATCATCATCAATCACCAAAATTCGCATTGGTGCCTCCTTCATGCTTGATACGAAATGTCAGCAATTCCAATTTCGGCGGTCAGAATAATCTTTGGGCACCCATTTTGAGGATAGAAGTCGTTTAACTGCCTTTCTACGAATGGGGAGGGAGGTGCGAAAGTCCAGCCTGAGCACGAGGTTCAATTTTCACTGTGCAGCACAGATCATATGATGTCGTTACGATACCATCAAGACAAATTTCCGACGTGGCGGCTTCTAATGCGGGACAAGACATTCCATGTCGATTTACTCTTTCAAGCTGAAAGGGAAGTCTTGCCCGGCTTCGGAGAAGACGGGCTCTGTGAGGGATAGAGTTGTCTTTGAGGCCCTGAAGTTCGATTATCGGGATGGTGTGACAACCGGGGATTGATCTGGCGGAGCCTGTGTGATCGACTACTCGATTCTATAAACCCGTGTAGTCGATCACATGGCCGATTTTGAAATTCCTACTCACAACTGACCCTGATGACATTAAAATTCGGGTTAACCCAAATCGGATCAGAATCTGGAATCATTAGAAGTAATATCTGACTCCCAGGTTGATCGGCAACGTCCAGGAGCTATCCGCGTCACCCAGTGAACTCAGGGCGTCTGGTGAACCAAGATACCGGCCTTTGACTTCTATAAATAATCCAACAGGTTCCAGGTGAACTTCCAGCCCGGCGCCGGCGTCTAGGAGGAACGTCCAGCTATCATTCCAATTTTTATATTTTAATCCATTATAAGTTGACTCGACCGAGTTAAGACGGGCGGCGCCCAGATCGAGCCGGATATAGGGATCCAAGAGGAATTTATTAGTCAGGATATGGAACTTGCCTCCGCCATATATCGGGATAATGTTCAGGTCGTCAAAAGTTCTCCCCTCGAAGGTGCTGCCCACATACTTTTCGTATCCGACGCCGACCTGGACGCTAAAAAATTCGGCGAACCGATAACCCCCCTCGACTCCAACGCCCCACCCGACGCCAAAAGCATCTTTGTACATGGTGTCTAGCTGCTTGTCGGCATTTCCGGTGAGGAATGGGGTACCTTGTCCAGTCACACCGATGTAGAAATTATTGTCGTCGGCCGAGGAGATGTTCGGGGACAACATGATCAGCACAGACATGAACATGATCAGCCACAAGGATTTGGTTCTGCAATTTTCAATCATAGATTTTCTCCTTCAAGCGATTAAATGATAAATGAAGCGACCGCTCCTCAACTCAAAGTCTGAAGGCTGATCGCTTGCCGGCGTTTGGGACAATCCAATGATTCTGCATGTGTCTTCATCAAGTCATTTTTTTAGGACCCGCATGATCTTCTTTCTCAGCAAGTCTGGCGTGAAGGGTTTCAGAATATACTCATTTACTTTGGAATGAATAGCCTCGAGTACATTTTCCTGCCTAATTTCACCTGTTAGGAGAATAAATGGTGTATTCTTCGATAGAGTTGCGGACCGGACATATCGCAGCAACTCAATACCGGTCATATTGGGCATATTCCAATCAGAGACGATCAGATCACATCCCTCTTTGTCCACTTCCAGTTTTGCCTGTTCTCCATTTGCCGCTAAAACGATATTGTTGAAACCCATCTGGCGCAAAATTCCTTTAATTGTCTGGCGCATCATAAGAGAGTCATCCACGACCAAAATCCTTATATCTCTGTTTAGTTGACCGGAGTCGCTCCTAACCGGGGCAGAATCACTCCTAAGAGGGGGTCCCTGCACGCCAAGCGCCTGTAATTGAGCGTCTTTACCAGATTTTTTGGCCATGCCCTCCTTACCGGGAAGCGCTTTTACCCGGAGCGCCCCCACAAATTGAGCATCGTTGGCAGCAGGTTGAACAGAGTTATCTTTAACCGGGCTAGGCGGCACTACTTTATAGGTAGCTGTTCCAACAACGACTGCTCCAGTGATAGCCGCAGGAATCGCGGCTGGAGTGTCCGTCGGCCGAGGAAACTTAATAAACAAAGTGGTCCCCGATTTTTCCGTTGATTCCATGCGAATTTCGGCGCCCAAGGCTGCAGCCATGAGTCTCGCCGAGTAAGTGCCCAGGCCGGTGCCGCCTTGCTTACCCGACGTGACATATTTCTCAAAAAATCTTTCTTTAATCTCCTCCGGTACTACTCCC
>JADFYC010000157.1:0-6894 GCA_015233295.1 Deltaproteobacteria bacterium
GCCAATGAAGAAGCCTACCAAAACGGGGGTGCCGACACCGATCAAGCCGGGCAGCAACATTTCTTTGACTGCGGCGGTGGTACAAATATCAACGCAGGTAGAGGGGTCAGGCTTGCCGGTACCTTCCATCAGGCCGGGGATTTCACGGAACTGACGGCGGATTTCTTCGACCATCAAGAAGGCGGCTTTACCAACCGAGGTCATGGTCAGAGCGGCAATAAAGAAAGGAACCAGACCACCGATGAACACCCCGATGATGACGTAGGGGCTGGTGATGCTGATGGTTTCCAGGCCGACTGCCTGGGTATAAGCGGTAAACAGGGCCAGAGCGGTCAAGGCCGCGGAGCCAATTGCAAAGCCTTTGCCGATGGCGGCAGTGGTGTTGCCCAGAGCGTCCAGGCTGTCGGTGATCTTCCGAGTTTCCGGTCCGAGGCCAGCCATTTCGGAGATACCACCGGCGTTGTCGGCGATGGGCCCGTAAGCATCAACGGTCATGGTGGCGCCAACGGTGGACAGCATCCCGCCGGCGGAAATACCCATAATAGCCAGCGGTGACATAAGCGACATAAGTTGCAGCACAGATGCCTAAGATGGGCAGAACGGTGGAGATCATGCCCACGGCCAGACCGGTGATCATAACGGTAGCCGGGCCGGTTTGTGAACTTTCTGCGATTCTACGAACCGGAGCGCCGGAGGTGTAGTATTCCGCTAAGAGTCCGATGACGATACCGCACACCAACCCCGAGACGATCGAATAAAAAACGCCCGTGGGCAGGCCCAGGGACTTGCCGATGTAATAGGCCAACAAGAGGAGCACGCCGGCGGCGATGAAAGTGGAATACCGCAGGGCCGCAGCCGGATCCATATTCTGGAGGATCTTGATGGAGCCGACGCCGATAAAAGAGGCTACCAGACCGGCCATGACGACCAGCAGGGGCATCGCCATATAGGCAGAGCGCAGCCCTTCGCCGTCACCAGCCAGGTGCATCGTGGCCGCAATGGCGACGGTGGCGATGATCGACCCGACATAGGACTCAAAAATATCAGCGCCCATACCGGCGATGTCACCAACGTTGTCACCAACGTTATCGGCGATGACGCCAGGGTTGCGGGGATCGTCTTCGGGGATACCGGCTTCGACTTTACCAACCAGGTCGGAGCCCACGTCAGCCGCTTTGGTGTAGATACCGCCGCCCATACGAGCGAACAGAGCGATGGAACTGGCGCCCATGGCGAAACCATTAATGGTTACGGCCGTAGCGGGATTGCCGCCATACAGATAAAAGAATATGCCCACGCCCAACAGACCTAAACTGGCCACGGACAGACCCATTACCGCGCCGCTCAGATAGGACACGTTCAGGGCCTTGGCCTGGCCGTACTTATTGGCCGCCTCAGCCGTCCGGGAGTTACCTTTGGTGGCAGCCGTCATACCGAAGTAACCGGCCAACATCGAACAACATGCACCACTCAAAAAGGCCACACCCGTTTGCCAGCCGATGCCGTAGGTCAGAAGCCCGAAGACGATGGCGATGAAGACCATGAGAATGGAGTATTCTCTCTTTAGGAAGACCATCGCACCATCGTGGATCATCTCTTCCAATTCCTGCATCACTGCGTTGCCATTGGGCTGGCTTTTGACATAAGAGTAGATCAACATCGCAACGATGATCCCAGCTATGCCAAAGAATGGAGCAAATACGGTGTATCCAATCATACCTGTGTACCCTCCTCGTTTTGTTTTGGGTTAAAGGGATTAAATATGTTCATTGCCGCCGCAGCCCCGGATATAAGTATCAATTCCAGTGCTTCAGCAGCCCGGCTTAAAATTCCTTCAAGGTGTTCTTGTTGATCGTGATAAAACCGGTCCAGGACATACTTGTCTACTTGTTCTCCGAACCGGGGCCGTCCGATACCAACTTTAACTCTGGTAAAACTTTTGGTTCCCAGCACCTGGATTATTGAGCCGACGCCTTTATGGCCGCCGGCACCGCCTTGCCTGGCAATTTTAATCCGTCCAAATTCCAGGTCAAGGTCATCATGAACCACAATTGCGTCTGCGTGGTCAATCCGAAAGTAGTCGATCAATTCGCCTATTGGCCGGCCACTCAAATTCATAAACGTCTGAGGTTTGACCAGCAAGACCTGGTCCGTATGCAAGTTAAACTTATCGATCAAGGCGCCAAATTTGTTGGTAGTTATGGTTGTGCCGTGGCGCTCGGCCAGGTGATCCACCACCATAAATCCGAAATTGTGCCTTGAACTGTCATAGGGTTTGCCGGGGTTACCCAGGCCGGCGATAACTTTCACCCGCTTTCCCTGGTGCTGTTAGGCGAAATACAGGGTTTGGCCAGATCGTTTCACCTCCTTCAGGTTAATGCGGTTTCCGACTCTTTACCCGCCACCCTAGTCCCCAGAAGGTTCAGCCTTGGTTCCTTCCGCCTCCTCCCTGGGGAGGGCCATGGTGGCCACCGTAAAATTGACGCCTGCTACTATTTCTGCCCCTTCCGGGAGCACAATATCTTTAGCATGAAGACTGTCCCCGACATCGAGGTCGGATACATCGGCCATGATTTCATGTGGAATATCTTTGGGCAGGCACTTGATGACCATTTCTCGTGAGACTTGCTCCAGGATCGCCCCTTTGGCCAAACCAATGGGCTTTCCAGTTAAGACCACCGGGATCGTGATCTCAATTAATTTGTCCATCCGAGGGCCATAAAAATCGGCATGCACGTAACTTAATTTCATGGGATGGACCTGCACATCTTTTAGTAAAACGGACTTTGTCGCGTTCTGGTCAAGTCCTTTGATGGTCAGGTCGAATAATTTTGATTCGCCGGAATGGGCTTTGATGAACTTTTCAAAGGTAATGGCGTTGAGAGACAGGAGGATGCTTTTTTCACCGGGGGCATAGAATACGGCTGGGACAAATCCCTTCATCCGGAGTTTCCGAGCGGCTGACTTCCCGGTGTCTTGTCTCAGTTCTGCTTCGAGAGCAAATTGGGTCATTGAAATCTCCTCATTCTTCCCGGAAATTCGTCGGCAACTGAGAATTATATCCGGGTATATGGAGTAACCGGTGGCCGCATTAGATGAACAGCGAACTCACCGAATCTGAATTATGGATACGTCTGATAGCTTCGCCGAACAGAACGGCTGTCGATAAGGCCTTTATTTTCCCTATCTTGATGGCCTCTTCATGGAGAGGTACGGTATCAGTGATTATAAGCGAACGTAAGGCCGAATTGTTGATGCGTTCCAGGGCCGGGCCGGACAATACCGCATGGGTGCAGCACGCGTGGACCTCCGTGGCTCCCTGGGCGATGACGGCGTCGGCAGCATTGGTCAGCGTGCCGCCCGTGTCCACCATGTCGTCTACCAATATGGCCCGCTTTCCTTTCACCTCGCCGATGAGATACATGACCTCCGAAGTATTTGGAGAATCTCTCCGTTTCCCGATTATGGCCAGGGAGGCGCCCAGCCGCTTGGCATAGGCATTAGCCCGCTCGGTGCCACCTGTATCGGGCGAGACGATAACCAGGTTGTTATCAAAATTTTCTTTAATATGGTTGAGCAACACCGGCGCCGCAAAAAGGTTGTCCACCGGGATGTTAAAGAATCCCTGAATCTGGCCGGCATGGAGGTCCATAGTCAGGACCCGGCTGGCTCCGGCGGTAAAGATTAAGTCGGCGACTAGTTTGGCGCTGATGGGGACCCTGGGATCAACTTTGCGGTCTTGACGAGCGTAACCATAATAAGGAATGACGGCGGTAATCCGGCTGGCCGAGGCCCTGCGAAAAGCGTCGATCATAATCAGTAGTTCCATCAGATTTTGATTCACCGGAGGACAGGTAGGTTGGATTAAGAAGACATCGCGGCCTCGGACATTTTCTTTAATCTTAATAAACACTTCGCCATCACTGAAGTTTCGTATTTCGATCTTGCCGGGCTCCAGCCCCAAGTAGGTGGCGATGCCCCTGGCTAAGACCGGATTTGCCATCCCGGAAAAAAGAAGTAAACCATTAATCATGAATAACTCACCCGCTATCCTAAAGGCCGTAGGTATTATTGAAAATGATGCATAATCAACGCCAATCTCTGCCGGTGTCCTTAAATTGGGCGAAAATAGCCGGGGCAGCGACGCGATTCAGGTTTGGGGATACCGAAAATATTTTTAGAAGCCGTGGAGAGGGCGTCCGGCGGCCGAAGGCCGATGTTTCGGTCTGGTTATGCTAATTGCTGGAAGAGAGTGTATTGGCTGGGGTGGGAGGATTCGAACCTCCGAGTGCGGGATCCAAAGACCCGTGTCTTACCGCTTGACGACACCCCAGTAGGTTAGGCGTGAAAAAATTCACGATCAACAAAAAATAGTTTACTCTTCTTAACGATAGACACACTGGCCGGGGCACTAAACTCCCCTGGCTAACCAGACCCCTGACCCAAATTCCAGAGTTAGGCTTTGAAACGCTCGTTCTGCCTTAACCCGGTCCTCAAAAAGACCGAATACGGTTGATCCACTGCCGCTCATCAACGCACCACCTGCGCCCGATGTCAGCAGTCTCTGCTTAACCGCCTCCACCTCCGGGTATTCGGGAAATACCACGCTTTCAAAATCATTTTTTAACATGCTGAAAATATTAAAATTACCATCTCGAATATGATCGACTATAAATTCATTTTGATCCTTTGTCAACTTTAAATTTAACTTTTCGTAGGCCCAGGGGGTAGAAATTCGTCGCCCAATGTTAACCAAAACGTAACATAGGCGTGGAAGACCTTTGATTTCGGATAGTCGCTCCCCTATCCCCTCGGCCACGGCAGGGCCCCGAAAAATAAAAAAAGGGACATCGGCCCCTAAACCCTGAGCTAACTTCATTAACCGGCGGGTCGGCAGCCGGGACCCAAAAAGATGATTCAGCCCGACCAATGTGGCCGCGGCATCACTACTACCGCCTCCAAGACCTGCAGCCATGGGAATGCGCTTGACCAGGGTCATACTCACCCCCGACGTCAGGCCGGCCTCGGCCAAAAAGAGCCTGGCCGCCCGATAAACGATGTTTCCTTCGTCGGATGGTAGGTCGGCCCCTGTCACCGTTAATTCAATACCCCCGGGCCTGACCGAAAGGGTCAAGCGGTCGCACAGACTTACCCGCTGCATGATGGAAAAGATATCGTGATAGCCGTCATCCCGGCGGCCTAAGACCTCCAATCGCAGGTTTACCTTGGCGGGGCAAAGCAATGTCAGAGCGGGCAGTGAAAGGCTCCTTTTCTACGGATTGCGGGGTCCTTGTTACTGGTTGCGTGTCAATGTCATTGATTTAAGGTCACCTCACTCTTGTCTGGAGTGACATAAGGACGTTAAGATTTCTCGCTTCGCTCGAAATGACAGAAGTGCCGTACATTCAGGATAGTACCTGCTGCGTGCGTCCTCCTTGTCATTTCGAGCGAAGCGAGAAATCTTACAGTGTGTTTTCCTCCGGCTTATGTCAACGACATTGGGTTGCGTGTTTCGAGTTATTTAACGGCGGCGGCTTGAACGTATTTTATTCGGAGTTCATACAGCAGACCGTCAAGCAGCTTGTCTTCCTCAGCGGTCAGATTACCTTTGGTCTTCTCCTTAAGCATGGCCAGCAGGTCGATATTGTACTTGGCCAGTTCCAGGTCTCGTTCCATCTTCCCGCTGTTGAGGTCTGGCATCTGGCCAAGACTGATGAAGGTAGTCGTGCTCAGAGAAATGACCAGTTGGGCCAAGCTCGGACTCGGCAGAGAAACGTTTTCTTCCTCAGTCCGGGGGGGTGGTGTCTCGGCCTTCTTTTCCGGTCGAGAGGCCTGGGGTTCGGGAGCCGGCCTGGTGACAGACTCGGGCGCCCCCTGTTCCACGGGACTCGGCTCATCCGGGGAAGGACTGAAAATCCTTCTGTCTTTAACTGTAAAGCCTTTTTCTTCCTGGGTCATATTTCACCCTATAGGAGCACCAAGGCTCCATTTCAGGAGCCCGGCGTCCTTACAGATCACAGGTTCAGTTGGATGGCCGAATCTATGTGCTTCTGGGCCTTGATTATCTGCATAATCGACTCGGGAATCACCGAATTGGTCGTCAACAGAATTACGTTTCTTTTGTGTTCCGGTTCTTGGCCTACGTTCATTTGGGAGATATTGATGTTGTTGTTACCCAAGACTGTGCAGATTGCTCCGATGACCCCTGGTTTATCATGATTATAGATGAGTAATTGATGACCTTGGGGCTCGGCCTCCAGACGGAAATCGTTCAGTCTGACGATCCTGGGGTCTTCTGTTCCGAAAATCGTCCCACGCAAGGTGGTTTCCATTTCAGAGGTGACTACCTTAATGGAAATCATATTGACGAAGTCTTCAACGGTGCGGGTCTTACTCTCCAGGACCTTGATCCCCCGATCGGATGCGATGATCGGGGCGTTGACAAAGTTGACCATATGGGACATGAAGGGAGATAAAATCCCGACTATAATCGAGGTGGTCAAAGGCGCCGTCGGCTGTTCGGCCAGGTCGCCCTGATAAGTAATATCTATTTGCTTGATTCCGCCTCGGCAAATCTGGCCCAGGAAAGAACCCATTTTTTCGGCCAACACAAAAAAGGGCTTCATTTTGGCCATGACTTCAGCCGTGACCGAAGGCACGTTGACCGCATTTTTAATGGCCCCGGTTTTCAAGTAGTCGATGATCTGTTCGGCTACGGACACGGCCACGTTCTTTTGGGCTTCCACAGTGGATGCCCCGAGATGAGGAGTGCAAATGAGATTTTCCAGATCCAGCAACGGTGACTCCAGCGGCGGTTCGTGTTCGAACACATCCAGCGCGGCGCCGGCCAACGTGCCGCTTTCCAGGGCCTCCTTCAGGTCCACTTCGTTGACT
>JADFYC010000157.1:6915-8304 GCA_015233295.1 Deltaproteobacteria bacterium
ATGTTGTCTTTGTTGAACAGATTGAGCGTGTCTTTGGTCTTTGGGGTGTGGACGGTGACATAATCGGATTGTTTAAGCAGTTCGTCCAGGGTGACCATGGTTACGCCCATGGCCTGGGCTGCTTCGGACGTGCCAAAGGGATCATATCCGATGACCCGCATTTTCAAGCCCAGCGCCCGGTCGGCCACAATGGACCCGATTTTGCCCAGTCCGACGATGCCAAGCACCTTATCTTGAACTTCTCTTCCGGAAAACTTACTCTTTTCCCACTTCCGAGACTTCAGAGAAGCTACCGCCTGAGGAATCTTCCTTGACAGGGCCAACATCATGGTAATGGTATGTTCGGCCGTGGTCACGGTATTGCCCAGGGGGGTATTCATGACTACAATGCCCCTTTTGCTGGCGGCGGGGATATCCACATTATCCAACCCGATGCCGGCCCGGCCGACGACCTTTAGTTTTTTGCCGGCCTCGATGATGGCGGCGGTCACTTTGGTGGCGCTTCTGATGGCCAGGGCGTCATAATCGCCGATAATCGCGGCCAACTCTTCCGGCGCCAAACCCGTCTTGACGTCGACTTCGATCCCTTCCGCCGCCTGGAACAATTTGATGCCTTCTTCGGACATCTTGTCGCTAACCAGAACTTTCATTGGGCGCCTCCTATAAAAACTTCTTCCGCCGCCTTGACCCCGGCTCCCACCTCAAACTTATAGCCAAGCTCCATAAGGGTCATCTCCAGGGCCGAAAGGGCTGTAATCAGGTCAAACCGATCCACATAGCCCATATGAGAAATGCGGAATATCTTGCCCTTAAGCATGTCCTGACCGCCGGCGACAGTGACGCCGTGTTTGTCTCTCAATATTTTTACGATCTTTCCGGCGTCCATGCCTTCGGGGGCGAGAAACACCGTTAAGGTTTCGGACGGAGAATCTTTGGGGAACATGGCTAAACCCAGCGCCTTAGCCGCGGCTCTGGCGGCCTGGGCCAGAAGGGCGTGACGGGCGAACATGACCTCCAGTCCTTCGGCCTTGATGTCCCGCAACACCTTTCGGAGGCCAAAGACCAGGCTGACGGCGGAGGTGTAGGCGCCTTTATTCTCTAACAGATTCTTCCGCTCTTTCTTGAAGTCGAAGTAGAATTTAGGTAAATCCGAACGAGCCATCATCTCCAGGGCCAGTTCGCTCAGGCTGACGAAGGCTAGACCCGGAGGCAGGCCCATGGCCTTTTGCGATCCGGAAACAACTACGTCCAGCCCCCAGTCGTCGGTCTTGATGTCATAAACGCCTAAGGCCGAAATGGCATCCACGACCAGGGCCACGCCGCTGAATTCCTTGACCACGGCTCCGATTTCCTTGATCGGAAATTTCACGCCGGTGGAGGTCTCATGGG
>JADFYC010000158.1 GCA_015233295.1 Deltaproteobacteria bacterium
GGTGATGATTTTGCTCATGGGCGGTATCGTCCTGTTCATCGTCGTGTCCATCCTCTTGCCCATCTTGGAGATGACCCGGCTGGTCAAATAGCGGACTGCCGGTTATTCTTTCCTCTATATTCGGGTTTCTTGGTCTTGTTGAAGAGGGCGCTCATGGTTTTGGCTTCCGCCGCCCCAAAATGATGCCCGCGGTAGGCCATTTCCCAAACCTTCCCCGGCCGGACAAGGGTCTGTAACCGTTGTAACCCGCCTAAATCGGTGATGATGGCCAACCGGGCTTTCGGCAAGCCAAATGTTGCGCCCTTGATCCTTCTCCAAACTTAGTTCAGATTTTTTCACCCCCTGTTATTTTGCTCTTGTTTAACCAGGCATTTTTTCATAAACTGTGTCTTTCCGGCTCTGTCATGAACGACACTCAGCCGCATTGACCATACCTTCTATCCATCTTTAGACTAGCGCCATCGCGGCTATCATCAAAGAGTCTCAGAAAAATAAGGGCTGCTGGATTTCGGAGCTTGAGACCATGAAAGACGAGGATAAAACCAAGGAACAACTGATTGCGGAACTGCAAGAGGCCAGGGAAAAGGCTCAAAGGGCCGACCGGGCGAAGAGCGAGTTTCTGGCCAATGTCAGCCATGAAATCAGGACGCCCATGAATGGGATTATTGGTATGACCGAGCTGGCCCTGGAGACAAAATTAACTCCAGATCAGCGGGAATACCTTATGCTCGTCAAAGCCTCGTCTGAATCTCTGATGTCATTGTTGAATAACATTCTCGACATATCCAAAATAGAGGCCGGCAAGCTAGAATTGGAGCACCACGATTTCAATCTTCTGGAGAGCTTAGGGGAGATGATCAATACACTGGCCATCCAGGCTTATGACCATGGACTGGAATTGGCCTACCAGATGAAATCGGATTTACCCGAATTCCTGGTCGGTGATCCCACCAGGCTGCGGCAAGTTATCCTCAACCTGGTGGGCAATGCCATCAGGTTCACCGAGCAGGGAGAACTGGCCGTGACCATAGAAGCTCTATCAACGACTGATGACTACGTTGTCTTGCACTTTTCGGTCAAAGACACCGGCATCGGCATTCCGCCGGATAAAATGGAAGCCGTTTTCTTGCCTTTTGCTCAGGCCGATGGAGCCCGCACCCGGCAATATGACGGCGCTGGGCTGGGCCTGACGATTTCTTCGCAATTGGTGGCTTTGATGGGCGGACGGATATGGGTAGAATCAGAGGTCGGTCGCGGCAGCAACTTTCATTTTACAGCGAATTTTGGCTTAACCAAAGGCACGGTGCCTAAGCCGACCCCGTTAGAGCCGGAAAAACTACGTGGTATAGCTGTGTTAGGAGTTGACCACAACACCACTAACCGGGCCGTTTTAAAAGAAATGCTCAGTAGCTGGAAGATGAAGCCCACTGTCGTGGAAAACGGACCGTCTGCCTTGGCCGCTCTGGAACGTGCCGCAACCACGCACAATCCCTTCCAGTTGGTCTTGATAGACGCCCAGATGCCTCAAATGGACGGTTTTGAATTGGCGGAAAGAATCAGGAAATTGTCAGGATACGAGGAAGTAACGATGATTATGCTGACGTCGGTCGACGATCCCAGTGACCTCAAGCGCAGCATGGCTTTGAATCTGGCCGGCTGCTTAACCAAACCCATTCGATATGCTACTCTAAAAAAAACCATTGCCGTTGCCTTGGCCGCGGCCCAACCGGCTATATCACCGGGGCCGACTCCATCTGCTCCCCAGAGTTATGCCCCGCCACGCCGCATCCTCGTGGTGGAGGACAATCCGTACAACAGCATCCTGGCTGAGGCGATCTTAAGGAAACAAGGCTATCTGGTCGTTACGGCTGAAACCGGCCTTAAGGCCTTAAACCTGCTGGAAACAGGATCCTTTGACCTGATCTTGATGGACGTTCAGATGCCGGAAATGGACGGACTGGAAACCACATCGAAAATTAGGGAAAGGGAAAAATCGACTGATGAACGCATTCCCATTGTGGCCATGACGGCCTGCGCCATAAAGGGTGACAAAGAACGATGCCTGGCGGCCGGGATGGATGATTACGTGGCCAAACCCATTTACTCCGGGCAATTGATAGAGGTCATTGAACGCCTGACACTTAAGCCGCATCGCTGAAGGCGGACCACGTCTGCTTAAAGGCGAATGTAACATACCGGACAATTTTAAATAGAGAAAGATTATGAAGCTCCTAGGCTGGGCTGTCTCCATATCAAAGATATCAAGTTGTTTATTTATCTTCATGGTCCTACTTTGTGGCCCCAATCCGGTTTTAGCCCAGGCCGACTTGAAGGTAGGCTGGGAACCTTGGGCGCCGTATCAGTACCGGGACGATAAAGGCCGGCTTACGGGATTAGATATAGAACTAATCTCGGCTATTTCAAAAAAGGTAAACGTTAAATTGGAGTTCAAAGAAATATCCTGGAAAAGACATTTGGTCGAACTGGAACAAGGGACAATGGATATCGCAACTTCTGCGTCGAAAACGGCCGGGCGGGAGAAATTTGCCTTTTTTTCTGATCCTTACCGCAAAGAGACCGTTACCCTGTTTGTCCGCCGAGGGGAATCCGGAAAGTACCATTTCAAGACTTTGAGCGATCTGGTCGGGAGCAACTTCAGGCTGGGGATAACCAGCGGTTATTTCTATGGGAAAGATTTTGCCCAGTTGATGAAGAATCCCAATTTCGTCAAGCATACAGAAGAAGCAAGTGATGATCCAGGTAACTACAAAAAACTTCTGGCGAATAGAATTGATGGATTCCTATCCGACCAGGCCGTGACTGCCGTGGGTATCCGGAAAGAAGGGTTGGAGGGTAAAATAGAGATTCATCCTATGTACATAACCTCTGAAGATATCTTCTTTATGTTCAGCCGGAAGTCTGTTAAACCGGACATGGTGGGAATCTTTAACACCGGTTTGAAGGCTCTTAAAGCAAGTGGAAGTTACGACGAAATAATCAACAAATTCCTAAAGTAGATCAATAATGATGATGTATTGAGGATAATTGACGATTGAATATAACGGCACCCCGCGCCAATCCGATGGTCGGAGTCAACGAATATGAACGACAAATGCATTAATGTCCTCTTGATCGAGGATAACCCTATTGACTCGCGTCTCATTAAAGAAATGCTGATGAGGACCAAGGGGATCTCCTGCAATTTGAATAGCGTCGAGGAACTCTCGTCCGGCCTGGCCTTGCTGGCCAAAGGTGATATTGATGTGCTATTATTGGACCTGATTCTACCAGACAGTCGAGGAATCAATACCTTTACCCAGGCCTACGCCAACGCTCCGGATATCCCTATCATCGTCCTTACTAATCTCGATGATGAAGACATAGCTGACCGCGCCGTTCGTCATGGGGCCCAAGATTACTTGATTAAGGGTCAAGTGGACGGACAACTGCTGGCCAGGTCCATCCGCTATGCCATTGAAAGGAAACGAGCCCAACAGGCCTTGCGGGCCTCGGAAGAAATGATGCGGCTGGTTATTGAGTCCTCCCCCATTGGGATGGTCATTGCCCAAAAAAGCCGGGTCCTGTACGCCAATCCGGCTTTTGTTCAGATGTTCGGTTACGCTGATCCCGACCGCGTCATAGATATGCCCATAGACAAGCTCGTTGACATGAGTCAGGGGGACCTGTTGGATGGCTGCCGGCAGAATGGCTCCCCCCCTGACCAGCCCACGGCCCATTTTGAGCTGAAGGGAATCAAAGAGAACGAGGAGACCTTTGATGTCGACCTGCGCCTGGCTATTATTGACTATCACGGCCAACCGGCCATTCTGGGCTTTGTGATCGACATTAGTTCCGAAAGGAAACTCCGAGCCCAACTTTTTCAAGCCCAGAAAATGGAGGCCGTAGGCACTCTGGCGGGCGGCGTGGCCCATGACTTCAATAATCTTATCCAGGCCATCAAGGGGTATACCCAGTTGCTCTTGTTGGACAAAAAAACCGACGATCCCGAGCATGAAGAGTTGACGGCGATCGAGCAAGCGGCCCGGCGGGCGGCCGAACTTACGCAGCAACTATTAACTTTTAGCCGAAAGGTGGAACACAAATTCCGTCCTGTCGATCTCAACCAAGAGGTGAGGCAGGTCAAGAAGTTGCTTAGCCGGACCATTTCTAAAATGATTGCCATCGACTTGGAACTGGCTGAAGACCTGAAGATCGCCAATGCCGACCCGGCCCAAATCGAACAGGTTCTGATGAATCTGGCCATCAATGCCCAAGACGCCATGCCCGAAGGCGGTCGAATAATCATTTCCACCGAAAACTTAACATTGGATAAAACATTCTGCAAAACACATGCGGAAGTAATTCCCGGTGACTACGTGCTCATCAAGATGGCCGACAATGGCGTGGGCATGGATAGAAGTGTGCAGAGTCACATATTTGAACCATTCTATACGACCAAAGGGTTGGGCAAGGGAACGGGGTTGGGGCTATCGGTGGTTTATGGGATCATTAAGAGCCATGGCGGATATATCTATTGTCAAAGCGCCCCGGACGAAGGCACAATTTTTGACATTTATGTGCCGGCAATTGAACAGGAGAAATACACTGAAGAGGCGGACGTCAAACAGATGCCGCAAGGAGGCAAGGAGACTATTCTGATTGTGGACGATGAAGAATTTATACGAAATTTTGGAGAAAAAATGCTCCGCCGGTTTGGTTATAACGCCTTAAGCGCCTCCAACGGACACCAGGCCCTCGATCTTTATAAACGGGAATTTAAGATCATTTCATTGATAATATTAGATTTAATTATGCCCGAGATGAGTGGCATACGATGTCTGGAAGAAATTCTGAAAATTAACCCCCAGGCCAAAGTGGTCATCGCCAGTGGCTTCTCAGACACTGATTCTTCAGGAGACACGATCCGGCTGGGGGCGAAGAGCTTCATTGGGAAGCCCTACGAATCCGCAGAAATGCTGTCGGTGATCAGAGCCGTCCTGGATGAAGATTAACCAATGATGACCCGTACGGGTTAGACGATTTAAGGATTAACCGAAACCCAAATCTTATGGCCGGGAACCGTTATCCATTTTCCGGACGACCGGCCCAGAGGAGATTGGGCATCACAGTTGGTCATCTCGTCCACAGTGGTGATCCGTCTTGAACCCAAGGCTATTAAGGCTGGGGGTAAGCATAGGCTGTCGACCCGGTGGCCCGTCCGGTCTCGCTCCTTTGCTGTTCATCCTGGTCCACCGCGTTTCCAATAATAGACCCAACCAACGTCCCGACTCCGGCCCCAATCAAAGTGCCGACCGTGTTCCGGCCGATGACCTGGCCCATCAATGCGCCGTAGGCCGCCCAATGGCTGCTCCTTTCTGAAAATTTGACAAAAATATTTCTCCTTTTCGCTACGTCCTCTGCCGGCTTTGTATTTCGTTCAAGAATCGGCCGGTCACGCAGCTTTATGGAAAAACATTGATAAAACAAAAACAAGTTTACAATTGTCGGCAGATTATGTTAAGAAAATAAGAATTAGTCTCACAGACTGAAAGCCTATCCTGGAGCCTGAGAGAAGAACCTTCCCGCCTTTACCAAGTATATAAAAGACACCACTTGCAAAAAAATCAAGGGGCGGGATTAACTAGTATGTATCCCTGGAGATGTCTTCGCCGATCTCTGGGGTAAACCACCCCCACCGGAGGCCGAGCATGGGTATCGAGACCGATGATCTAATCCAGGAAATGGTCGTCGAATCATTGGACCATCTGGAAAATATCGAGGAAGACCTGCTGACTATTGAATCCCAGGGCGCCGACATCGACCTGGACCTGGTTAATAAAGTGTTCCGGGCCATCCATTCGGTTAAAGGCGCGGCGGGGTTTTGCGCCCTGAATAACATTCGTGAGTTGTCTCATGAGTGGGAAAGTATCCTGAATCTGGTTCGAAAAAAAGAACTGACCCCCACCCCCGGGATCGTCGACATCATGCTCAAGGCGGCGGACCTTCTCAAGGATCTCCTGAAAAACGTCGGAGATAGCGACAATCGAGATATCTCCCAGTACACCTCAATGTTAAAGAGCATTCTTGATGTAGATTCACGCTCCAAAGAAGTCGGACCCAAGGTGACGATCAGGGATAAGCACGGTCAGGTGTTGATGGAGGTAAATCAGAATGAACTGGTGGAAAAAAAGAATTTCGGTTATTTCATCTACCTGATCAGGATGGATTTGATTCGAGATTGCCAAGAAAAGCAGCGGACACCTCTGAAACTGATAGAATACCTTACCTCCTTGGGCGAAATAGTTAATCTGACTCTGAATATCGACGCCATTGGGACGATAGACGACGGGGAACCCATCCGGATGCCTCTGGATCTGTTATTCGGGTCCATTGTGGAGCCGTCATTAATGGCCGCGGCTTTGGACGTACCCATGGATGACGTGGTCGAGTTGACGGTTGCGGGAACTCCTGTCGGGGTGCCGGAGTTAGCGCCCTCCCCGGTTGCTCCCCCGGTTAAAGCAAGGCCCGTGGCACCCGTTGCGGAAATGCCCGAACCTGAAACGGCCCCGATTCCAGAGCCGCCTCAAGTCATACAGCCGATTCCACATCCCGCTCCGCCTCAAGCCGAACCTGCGCCGCCACCGCCTCAACGCGTGATCGAACCCACACCCCCGCCGCCAGCACCACCGGTTCGGCCGACACCTGCTCCAGCTCAACCCTTGGCTCAACCCGCGCCGCCACCACCACCACCCAGGCCGGCACCGGTACTCGCCCCGCCGCCCATTGATCGAGCCGGGTCCGCTTCCTTGCCCGCCACCGTAGAGTCCAGACCTCAAACCGAAGCGGGAGATACCCAGACAGCCGGTGAAAAGAAAGGCTATGCCGAGACATCGGTCCGGGTGAATATCTTTTTGCTGGATCAACTCATGACCCTGGCCGGGGAACTCGTCCTAAGCCGGAATCAACTTGTTCAGACCATTTCCACGCTTCAATCTCAGGCGCTGCAACCCATTGCCCAGCGGATTAACCTGATCACCTCTGAACTTCAAGAACGAATCATGCAAACACGGATGCAGCCCATCGGCAACGTGTTTGGCAAGTTCAATCGGGTCGTCCGGGATTTGGCTCGGTCCCTGAACAAGAACGTCGTCCTTTACACAGAAGGTCATGACGTCGAGTTGGATAAGTCCATTATCGAAAATCTTTCCGACCCGCTGACCCATTTGGTCCGAAACAGCGTTGATCATGGCGTTGAAGTGCCCGAAATACGGCGACGCATGGACAAGGATGAGGAAGGCCGCATCTATCTTAAAGCCTATCACGAAGCCGGCCAGGTAAACATCGAAATTGCCGACGACGGGGCCGGGATAGACCCGGTGCGAATCAAAACCAAGGCTTTAGAAAAAGGTGTCATCACCCAGGCTGAAGCGCAAGGCATGGGTGATCACGAGGCTTTCTCGCTGATTTTTCGTCCTGGCTTTTCCACTGCCGAAAAGGTCACTGAGGTTTCGGGCCGCGGTGTCGGCATGGATGTGGTCAAAACCAACTTAGAAAAACTTGGCGGGACTATCGACATCCAATCCATCGTAGGCAAAGGAACCACGATTCGAATCAAGCTGCCCTTAACCTTGGCTATTATTCCTTCTCTCATCGTCCGAACCGGATCCTATCGCTTTGCCATTCCTCAGGTCAACCTGGTCGAGTTGGTTCGTATCCGCGGTGAAGACGTCGCCAAAAAGATAGAAAAAATAAAGGGGCTTGACGTCTTCCGACTACGCGGCAAACTGTTGCCCGTAATCCGTCTCAGCACGGTTTTGGGTGATAGCGGCATGTATCGCGACCCAGTCACGGGACAACTCAAGATTGATCGCCGAGACGCCATCGCCGACCGCCGCTCCAGCTCGGATGAGGTTAAAGAATTACCTGAAAAACCGATTCCCCGCGACGAAACCGGGCGACGCGCGGCCATCACCCAGGCCCTAAACATCCTCATCCTTTCCGCTGGTGCTTTTCAGTATGGGTTGATCATAGACGAACTAGAGGATTCTGAAGAAATTGTGGTCAAACCCTTGGGGCGGCACCTCAAAGACTGTGATATTTATGCCGGCGCAACCATCATGGGTGATGGCCGGGTGGCTTTGATCTTAGATGTGGTCGGGATCGCCCAGAAAACAAAACTGGTCCAAAGGGATCGCCTGACCAAAGAAAAGGCCAAAGAGGAAGCCAGATTTGTCAGCAAGGAGATCTACACCTTTTTACTTTTCACAAACC
>JADFYC010000159.1 GCA_015233295.1 Deltaproteobacteria bacterium
CGTCAAAAGCGCCGGTGATCTGTTCACGCTCCATCAATGGATGAAGAACGGTCCGGTGGATCTGTTGATCGGGAACACCTACGGCAAGTACATCGCCCGGGCGGAGGACGTCCCCTTCGTGCGCGTCGGTTTTCCCATAATGGATCGGGGCGTCCATTCCTACCAGCCGATCGTCGGCTACCGGGGACTGATGCGGCTGCTGGAGGTGATGAGCAATGCTCTTCTGGACCGGGAGGATAGAGACGCCTCGGATGAAAATCTTGAGCTGATTATGTGATGACCACAACAAACCTCTTTTTCATCATAACAGGAGATAATTTATGAGAGTCGTTATTGCCACTGATGACCGAAAAACGCTGAACGGGCATTTTGCCATCTCCCAATACTTTCTTTTTTATGATGTCACGGCCGAGTCCTGTGAGCTGGTCCGGGAAGTTTGTTTCACCCAGTTTAGCGAAGGCAAGGCGCGGGTGAGTCTTAAAAAACCATTCCGCGTCGACGAAAGAATCGAGGTCATCCAGGGCAGCGATGTAATTCTGGTCTCGGCCATTGGCGGCCCGATTGCCGACCGGGTGATGGCCAATAAGGTCTACCCCCTGGAGATGAATGCCCCCGAATCAATCGATGTGTGCCTGGCCAAGCTGCAAAAACATCTCGGAGGCCGACAACCCCTCTGGTTAAAGAGGATCATCAACCATGATTTCGTGTCTGATTATTTTCAGCAAGAACAGCAGCACTAAGGCCACGGGTGTCACGCCCGGGGCCCACCCGGCCAGGCCGGCCCGACGATGGCCCATGTCTGGCCGCGCACCGGTATCGGCTCGAATCATACATTCATGCGTGAGGAGGTAGTCGGATGGGGAGACAAGCGACATCTCTCCTGGACGTCAAAGATGTCTTAGAGGAGAGGAAGGCCCACATCCTGGTCAAGGCAGCCGGGTGTTCCGGCGGGAGGATTTGTTGCGAAAAGGAGAGTATTGCCGGATCGATCAGCCAACGGGCGTGTGTGTATTGCGGAGCCAGAGTCGTCCTGAACCCCATCACCGATGCGGTTCATCTGGTCCATGGACCGATAGGCTGTGCCAGCTATACCTGGGATCTGCGGGGAAGCTTGAGCAGCCAGGCCAACTTGTTC
Source organism: Deltaproteobacteria bacterium (assembly GCA_015233295.1). Lineage (GTDB taxonomy): Bacteria > Desulfobacterota > JADFXK01 > JADFXK01 > JADFXK01 > JADFXK01. The sequence goes on from JADFYC010000159.1 coordinate 1,136, forward strand.
AGAAACAGTTTTTCCACCGATTTGCGGGAACAGGACATTATCTTCGGCGGAGAAAAAAAACTCAGCGCGGCGCTCGAGGAGATCATCACCGGTTACAAACCGACGCCCAGGTTGATTTTTGTGTATGCCACTTGCGTCGTCGGGGTTATCGGAGACGATATCGAGGCGGTCTGCCGGCACCAGGAAAAGAAGCATGGCCTCAGGATTATTCCCGTCAAATCAAGTGGATTCGTCGGAGCTAAACCGATGGGCTACAAGCTGGCCTGTGCCGCGCTCATGGACCTCATGGGTGACGGGCCGCCCGGCAAGCAGCCTGGCGTCAATATTCTCGGGGATTATAACCACGGCGGCGAAGCCTGGATCATCGAAGGATACTTACGGAAGATCGGGGTAAAGGTCATTGCCAAAATAACCGGCGACTCCACCTATGACCAGTTATTAAAAGCCCCCAGCGCCACCCTGAACATTGTGGAGTGCTCCGGCTCCATGGCCTATTTGACCAAACAAATGGAGGAGAAATTCGGTATCCCGTTCATGAAGGTTCGGTTCATCGGATTCGAGGATATCAGGGATTCTCTGGTTAAGATCGCCGATTTTATCGGTGGTCCGGCCATGGTGGCCCGGGCCGTCCGTCTGGCTGACGAAGAGCAGGCCCGGATCGGGCCGATCATTGAAGAATATAAAAAAAAGCTGACCGGAAAAACCGCCGCGGTGTGCGTCGGCGGGACGTATAAAGCCATCGCCATGATCCGGCAGCTCAAAGAATTCGGCATCAAGCCCGTTTTCATCGGGACTCAGCACGGAACCGCCGAGGATTACAAAATCATTCACGACTTCTCGGCGGACGGAGCGGTGATCCTAAACGACACCTCGCCCACCGAGATAGAAAAATATATCAAGGAAAAGAAACCTGATCTCTTCGTGGGCAATGTCAAGGAACGGACTCTGTCCTTAAAGATGGGCATTCCCTTTGTTGATTTCAATCACGACCGAAAATATCCGCTGACGACCTACGAGGGCATGATCAATTTTGCCCGAGAGCTGCATTTAACGGCCAATAGCCCGGTCTGGAAGTGGGCCGGCTCGGATTTGGAGAGCGCCGGCCGGGTGCATCATGACGTTTCCCATTTGAAAGTGAGACTGGCGCCATGAAAAACAGAAATTTTGTGAACTTGAATATCAACCCGTGCAAGATGTGCATGCCCATGGGCGCGGCCATCGCCTTTCGCGGTATTGAAAACAGCATGATGATGCTCCACGGTTCTCAGGGGTGCAGCGCCTACATGCGGAATCATTTGACCACCCATTACTCAGAGCCCATCGATATCGCCTCGTCATCCCTGCACGAACAGGCGACCATATACGGCGGCGCGAACAATCTCAAGAAAGGATTAAAAAACCTCATTCAATTATACCATCCGAAGATCATCGGGATTACCACCACCTGTTTGGCTGAAACCATCGGAGAGGACTTATCGAGGATCGTCAGGGAGTTTACCGCCGAAAACGATGTCTCGGACATCCATATCATCATGACCAACACCCCTGGTTACGGCGGGTCCTTATACGAAGGGTATTTTAAGACCTTGCATGATATTGTCAGGAACGTGGTCCGGCCGGTGCCGCGCCATCAAAAGGTTAACGTGATCATGGCCCACACCAGCCCAGGCGATGTCCGGAACATCAAGGGAATTCTAGACAGCTTCGGGATAGCCTATATCATGCTCCCGGATATCTCCAATACCTTCGACGCGCCGTTCTCCAGGGAGTTTAAACGGATTCCAGACGGCGGCACCCCGTATCAGGATCTGGCCCTGATGGCCGGAGCCAGGGCGACAGTGGAAATCGGGGTAACTGTGCCGGCAAATTTGTCTCCCGGAAAATATATCGAGGACCAGTTTGGCGTCCCGCTCTATCAATGTGCCATTCCCATCGGGGTCAGCAACTGCGATGGGCTGATGAGAATTCTGTCCGAAGTATCGCAACGGCCGGTGCCGGCCAGGTTCGTCGAGGATCGCGGCCGGCTGATAGACGGGATGATCGATCTTCACAAATTAAGCGGCGAAATAAAGTGCCTTATTTATGGTGAACCCGACCTGGTCTATTCCGTCACCTGCCTGTGCCGGGAAAACGGGATTGAACCGGCCATCATCAGTACCGGCTCCCAGAACAGCATGTTTAGAAAACTGATCGACGACTTGCTCGCGGGAGAGGCCGGCCGGGCCGTGGTCCTCGATGATACGGATTTCGAAACCATCGAAAAACACGCTGTGGACCGGAAAGTCAATCTGATTATCGGCAATTCCACCGGTAAGCAGCTTACCGAGAAATATGGCATTCCACCGGTCAGGATCGGCTTTCCCATTCAAGACAGATATGGCGGACAGCGGCTGGTCTACACCGGTTACACCGGCTCATTGAAATTGCTCGACGATATCGCCAATACCATCCTGGCCAAAAAATTCGGGATGCACCGCAAAGTCATGCGCGAGCTATATTACCAGGCCGCGGGCGGCGTCGGCTGACGGCATGTTTTATAAAGATAAAAAGGAGGAGTGCGACATGGATAAGGTATTATGCATTTTCTGGTTATTGGTCATCTTGGGCCTGCTCGGCCAGGGCGACGTCCAGGCGGCTGAGGCCGTCAAGGTGAAAATCGGGTCCAACCAGCTCCGGATCAGTTTACCGGTCTTCGTGGCCCAGGAAAAAGGTTTGTTCAAGCAGAACGGTCTCGATGTCGAACTCGAAATGTTCGAAACAGCCCAGCCGCTGATGGACGCCCTGTGCGGCGGAAAACTGGATGTGGCCGGTTATACCGCCTTTCCCATCATTTTCAGCGCGCAGCTTCGAAGCCAAAAAGAACTGTATTACACGACATTGTTAATGGAAGACGACGCCCATCCTTTAAGCCGGTTCGTGGTAAGAAAAGATTCTCCAATCCAGACGCTCAGCGACCTGAAGGGCAAAAACATCGGTATCCTTCCGACTTTTGCCTATAAGGTGTGGTTTGAGCTCATCCTGAAAAAGAACGGCATACAACCGGATGAGGTAACTATCCAGCAGGTGGCCCCGGCCATGACCCCGGTGGCGCTCGAGTCAAAAACAGTCGAGGCCGTGTTCACCATCGATCCCGCGGTGACGACCTGCATCCAGAAAGGGATAGGCCGGCTTCTTTTTCCCGGCGCCCTGGTGCCTCAATACATGTGGTCGCCCTTCCCTTTCGCCACCTTTAACATGACCAGGGAATTCGTGGATAAAAACCCCGAAACGGCCCGGAAACTGGTCAAGTCGCTGGATGAGGCCATTGATTTCATTAACGCCAACCAGCCGGAGGCCAAGCGGATCATGGCCAAATTTCTACCCGAAGTTCAGAGACCCTTTGTGGAACATTATCCTGATGCCGCTTTTCTGACCTCCGCCCGGTTTTCTTTACCGGAATTGCTGAAGATAGAAGAATCCTACCGGAATCTGGGCATCACCAGGGAGAAACTCGACCTGTCCAAATCGCTCTATAAGTAGAGCCGGCGGGCCGGACATAGGAGCCGGCCAAATCAAGCAGGTGACGGACGATGACCGGAATTCATGTGGGACATGTGACCAAAAAGATGAAGCTGGCGCCCAAAAGATTCGAGACCGTGTTCGACGATTTCAGCCTGGATGTGGGTGAGGGCGAAACCCTGGGCATATTCGGACCCAACGGCTGCGGGAAAACCACATTGTTCAACATGATTTCCGGCATCCTCAACCCCGATTCGGGCCAGATATGCGTCCATGGGAAAAAGCCGAAGGAAAGGAATATCGCCTATATCTTCCAGGATTACCGGAATAGCCTTTTTCCCTGGCTGACGATCCGGGATAACATTATTTTTCCCTTAAAGATCAAAAAAATGAAACAAACCGAAATAGACCGTAAGCTCCAGAACCTTTTGGATCTAGTCAAAATTACTTTTGATTTGTCTAAGTATCCCTATCAGTTGAGTGGGGGACAGCAACAGTACGTGGCCATCTTGCGCGGCCTGATCTCTGATCCAGACGTCATGCTGGTGGACGAGCCGTTTTCCGCCCTCGACTATTCCAACAGCATGTGGCTGATGGAAAAGATTTCCCGGGTGCAGGAAAAGATCAAGATTTCCTCGATGCTCGTGGCCCATGATATCGAACATCTGGTCTATCTGGCCGATAGAATCGTATTTTTGTCGGTAAAGCCGGCCCGGGTCGTGTGGGAAAAGACCCTTGAGAAGGTCCCCGGCCGGGCCCGGTTGCGCTTTGACTATGATCTATTGGATGAGATTAAGCGTGTCATTAAAGACATCTATGTCCACGATCCCGATCAGTCCGGGCTGGGAGAAATATGAAAAAAAGCGGTATTGCATTTTTAATAATAGTGGCTTTATGGGAATTGTTGTCAGCAAGCCGACTGATTAATCCCATGTTCCTACCAACGCCCCTGGAGACCATTACGGAGGGAGGCAGGCTGCTTGTGGAAAAAAAGATCCTCCTGGATCTGGCCTGTTCTCTCTACAGGATTCTGCTGGGAGTTGTTCTGGCCTTTGCCGTCGGCGTGCCCGTCGGGATATTTATTGGATATTTTAGCAGATTTTATGATTACGTCGAGTCGGCCCTGGATTTCTTCCGGTCCATTCCGCCGATTCTGGTCTTTCCGTTGTCATTGCTGATCTTCGGTATTGGCGAAGAGTCGCGGATTGCCGTGATATTCTTCGGCTGCGTGCTGACGATGATCCTGAACGCGTCCATGGGCGTGGTGAACAGCCAGAAGATCAGGGTCAAGGTGGCCAAAATCATGGGCGCGACCTGGCTCCAAATTCTGTTTCGTGTGGTCATCTATGACGCCCTGCCCCAAATATTCATCGGCATCCGGGTCGCCTTGTCCATGGGAGTCATTGTCGGCATCGTCACCGAAATGCTGGTTGGAACCAGGCACGGGCTGGGCAGTCGGGTGGTGTATGCCCAGACCGCCTATGCCACACCTGAGATGTATTTCACCATCATCGTCGTCGGCCTGCTGGGGTTCTTGATCAACAACCTGCTGATAGTATTAGAACGTAAAACAATACATTGGAAGCAATATAGCTAACTGGGGTCAGTTCACGAAACGGAAAAAATCGTACGCTAAAAATGTTGTCAGGTTGAAGTATACCCTTGGTTACGTAGCTTAGGTGCTGCCATTGAGCTTTGGAAATTCCCAGTTAGGTTCGCACAAAAACCGTTTGAAAGTAGGCTTCGAGCCAGTCCGGCAATCGGTCGGAGAACTCCTCTCTAACCTCGATGAGGGGTGGTAAATTGTTTCGCTGCACGATTTATGAAGGTGCTTCAGTAGTTGTAATCCAATGTCATTGATTTAAGGTCACCTCACTCTTGTCCGGAGTGACATAAGGACGTTAAGATTTCTCGCTTCGCTCGAAATGACAGAAGTGCCGTACATTCAGGATAGTACCTGCTGCATTCAGGATAGTACCTGCTGCATTCAGGATAGTACCTGCTGCGTGCGTCCTCCTTGTCATTTCGAGCGAAGCGAGAAATCTTACAGTGTGTTTTCCTCCGGCTTAAGTCAACGACATTGAGTTGTAATCATAAACATCCTGCTAAAAAAAAGTTGAACATTTTCAGCTACTCCCCCCCCAAAAAAAATGGAAAGATGCAACGAAAGATACCTTTTGTTGGACGAATTGGCAAAACCTCAAAAGCCCTTTTTCGTTACGGGAATGTTTTAGGATGTGAGCAAGATGACTATAACATAATTTACATGCTTAAAAAGCTCTATTATAATCTATGTTGGATGGCATTTCCATAGATGTGAAACTAATGTTATAATAAACGCTCAAAGTTGAAACGTTAAAATCCAAACACACCCAAGAACTTGTCTTTATTGTTTTGCAGCCACAAATTGCTTGCCCGCCCTATTTCTCCAGACACCACCCGTTTGTTGAGAGTAGCGATTTTATCAAAACGAACAACAGATCGCGGCCTTAAACCTGTTTCTTCATTGCTCTCTATGGGGACACTTCGCCCGTTGGTTGAGCAGCCGACGTGATAACGCACACAATAACATCCTCTCTCGCTCGTGTTTTTCCTCGCACAAATTTACTGTGCGGCGATGGCCGAATTTTTGCATCCAAATGGACTTCAGAAGTCAAAGGAACGTGCGAAAGCGTTATCTCAGACCCGAAATCAAAGACAGCTTGCCGTAGAAACTATATATTGTGTCTTCTGCCCGGCGGCAAGGATAATATTTAGGCGGCTTGCCGTGGGGAACTTTTTTCCCATCGAGTCGAGCCACATGTCCCGAAGCACTTCCGTTATGGGTCAGAGTCGGCTGCGGGGGTAATCAATACCCTATTTGCAAACTAGTTGATGTGTGGCCAAAGATTTTCTTTAATGACATCAAAAAACGGGAAGAGTTTCAAATGGATGAAAAAACCATTCGTGAAGAATACCTGAGACGGCAAATTGAAGGCAGCGATCGCTGGAACCTTGTCCTCATGCTCTACGACGCCTGTCTGATGGGCCTCAACCTGGCCAAGCAAAGAGTTGCCGAGAAGGACCTGGAAGGTACTCACACTGCCATTATCAGGGCGCAAAACATCATTTTTGAGCTGATCGGCTCCCTGAATTTTGATGCGGGTGGAGAAATCGCCACCAACCTGGCCAATCTTTACACCTTCATGAATCAACGTTTGATTGAAGCCAATTTGAAAAAAAGAGTGGCCGAGATCGACCAGGTGATCGTGCTTATGACTGGTCTTCGGGAGACCTGGCAGGCAGTGATCGCCAAAAGTGGTCAAGCCAAGACCGAGATTAAACTTGATGGAGGAAAAACGCCCTTCGCTTCGGAAAAAGTTGGAGACAAGCCCAAAAAGCAACCACTCTACGGACCCGGCAAAGGACCTCTGCCCCCCGGCACCCCTCCCAAACGAATTAGTATTAAGGGATAAAAATTGTGATGATATAGGATTTTGCGTAACGCAGCCCAATGTCGTTGACTTAAGCCGGAGGAAAACACACTGTAAGATTTCTCGCTTCGCTCGAAATGACAAGGAGGACGCACGCAGCAGGTACTATCCTGAATGTACAGCACTTCTGTCATTTCGAGCGA
>JADFYC010000015.1 GCA_015233295.1 Deltaproteobacteria bacterium
CATCACCGGGACGGGTCTGCCGACCTGATGATGTGATTATGATATCTCAGAGTTACAAGGATTATCTTCAACAATGGGAGATTATTTCTAATGATTGAGATCAGATTTCATGGAAGGGGGGGCCAGGGCGCGGTCACCTCGGCGGAATTGCTTGCCCGTGCGGCAATTGATGAAGGAAAATACGCCCAGGCCTTCCCCAGTTTCGGCCCCGAGCGAAGAGGGGCGCCGGTTATGTCCTATGCCCGTATTTCGGACCATCCAATCAAAACTCGGGAAAAAGTTTATCATCCGGATATTGCCGTAGTCTTAGATCCCACTATTCTAAAAATCGTGGATGTCACCGAAGGTCTCAAACCGGGCGGGCTGGTGATAGTTAATACCAATAAATCAAAGGAAGTGCTGGCGGCCGAAACCGGAATCAAGGCCAGGCTGGCCGTAGTCGACGCCACCAAAATTGCCATAGAGTCCATGGGCATGCCGATTACCAACACGGTTATGTTGGGCGCTGTGGTCAAAGTCGCCAACCTGGTTAAGGCCGACTCCTTGATTGAACCATTGAAAGAGCGTTTCGGAAAAATTTTTGAAAAAAATTACACGGCCTACAAGCGTGCTTTCGATGAGGTCGTCAGTTAGGGGAGGCAGAACATTGTCCACTTCAAGTGCCATAATCGGCTGGAAAAATCTTAGTCTAGGCTGTGCCATCCTGGAGCCGGGGAGTTCACGTAAATTAAAAACCGGGGATTGGCGTTCCCAATATCCGGTATTGGACAAGGAAAAATGCATTAAGTGTGCGATATGCTATATCGATTGCCCGGACCTGGCCTATAGCCAGAATGAGGAAGGCTATTTCATCGCCGACATGACTTATTGCAAAGGATGCGGCATATGCGCCAATGAATGTCCTAAAGACGCCATCACCATGAAGATGGAGGAAGAATAATGGCCAAACGAGTCGGTATGGAGGTGTCCTTAGGCGTCAGCGAAGCGGTCAAGGTGGCGGACGTTGATGTCATCGCCGCCTATCCTATTACACCTCAAACCCATATTGTGGAACACCTCGCAGAATTAGTGGCCAACGGAGAATTGGACGCCGAATTCATCCCGGTCGAGTCCGAACACTCGGCCATGAGTTCCTGTGTCGGGTCCTCGGCCACGGGAGCCCGGACCTATACTGCCAGCAGCTCCCAGGGGTTGGCGTTAATGCACGAAATCTTGTACATTGTTCCTGCCCTTCGCCTGCCGGTAGTTATGACCGTCGTCAATCGGGCCTTATCCGGGCCGATCAACATTTGGAACGACCACTCCGATATCATGTCGGAGCGCGATATCGGCTGGGTTCAAACCTTTGCCGAAAACGGACAAGAAGCCTTTGACTTGAGTGTTCATGCTTTTCGGGTGGCGGAAGATCATTCCGTGCTTCTGCCGGTGATAGTCAATTTGGATGGGTTCACCTTGAGTCACGTGGTCGAACCATTTGAAATCCTGGACCGGGCCGAAGTGGCCAAATACCTGCCTCCGTATAAGCCGGTACAACGCCTGGACCCGGAGCACCCCATGACCATGGGGGCGGTGGGCATCCCGGAAGTATACACTGAGGCCAAAAAACAATACGAAGACGCCCTGGTCCGATCAAAATCCGTCGTGATCCAGGCCTGGAAAGAATTCGGTGATCTCTTCGGCCGGTACTATCACCCGGTGGAAACTTATAAGACCGAAGGCGCCGAAACTCTGCTGCTGACCATGGGCTCCGTCTCGGAAACAGCCATGACGGCCATCGACAAAATGAGAGAAGCCGGTAAAAAGGTGGGGTTGGTCAGGTTCCGACTGTGGCGTCCTTTCCCATTTGAAGAGTTCTTTGAAGCTGTCAAGGGCGTTAAGACCCTGGCCGTAATGGATCGGGCCATGTCTCCCGGTGGTCCTTGTGGACCAGTCGCTGCTGAGGTGAGGGCCGCCCTTTATGATCAGCCCACTCGGCCTAAGGTATTCAGCTTTGTCGCCGGATTAGGAGGCCGGGATGTTCAGGTCTCCGATTTCGAAGAAATCGTGTCACGGGCGGAAAAATACGCCGAAAAGGGCGCCCCGGCCACTTATGACCTGATCGGAGTGAGGGAGATATGATTGAACAAGACCTGAAAGATTTCCAAAAGATTACCCAAAAAAGTTTGCCCACCTTTGAAGGCCTGGCCCAAGGGCACCGCGCCTGTCAGGGCTGTGGCGAGGTCTTGGCCCTGCGGCAGGTGATGAAGGCCCTGGGACCCGATACCATTGCCGTCAGCGCCACTGGTTGCATGGAGATCATAACCTCGTCGTTTCCTCAGAGCGCCTGGAACATCCCCTGGTTACACGTTGCCTTCGAAAACGTCGCGGCAGTCGCCTCAGGCGTAGAAGCCGGCCTAAAGGCTCAAGTACGGAAGGGCAAGCTCCCGGAAAAGAAAATTTGTATCGTGGCAACCGCGGGTGACGGGGGCACGGCGGACATCGGACTCCAGGCCCTGTCCGGTGCTTTGGAGCGGGGACACAATTTTGTCTATGTTTGCTTAGACAACGAAGCTTACATGAACACCGGGATCCAGCGGTCCAGCGCCACTCCCTATGGCGCCAGCACCACGACTTCACCTTCCGGGAAACATAGCATCGGCCAGAACACCTGGAAAAAGGACATGCCGGCCATTGCCATCGCCCACCGGATTCCATACGTGGCCACGGCCAACCCGGCCTACCATGTGGACCTGATGAATAAAGTTCAAAAGGCCAAGCTGATCAATGGGCCGGCTTATTTGCACATCTATTCCTCTTGCCCCACCGGCTGGAGGCACGATATTGACAAAGCCGTAGAGATATCCCGGATGGCGGTGGAATCGCGGGTCTTCCCCCTGTATGAAGTGCTCGATGGACGTTATGTTTTAAGCCGAAACGTCAAGAAACCCATTCCGGTGGCTGATTACTTCAAACCGCAAAGACGGTTCCGGCATCTTCGACCAGACGATATCGCCCATATCCAGTCGCGTGTCGATGCCGACTGGGAAGCTCTCCAACAGAAGGTGGCCGCTACCAATCCGGCGCCCCCGGAACCAGAGGCCGGCAGTAATAAAAAAGAGGAATAAGTGTTGTAGCCTAGATTGCCGCAATCTGATTAGATATTAATCAAATGCCCGCATCCCAACACGTGTGGGGGCACACTAAGTTAGACTAACTATGATGACACGAGGATGGCACAGGGATGTCACAATGACCCTTCCTGTGCCATTTTCTGTTGTACGCCGGTAGAAGATGGATGGTGGGCCTTTATGAGAGGTTATGTTGAGCGGGGCATTAGATGACGTTTCCTATCAGAAATCTTTCAACGCTTTTCTCCAGCGTCCCCGGACTAACCGTCAAGATATCCAGGCAATGGCGGCAGAGATTAAGCAGGTTTTCGGTCTGGTAAATCTCACCTCCACAACCGAAATTTTTATTTCCGCATAGATCGCAACGTTCGGGTCGAGGCACCCCGGCTTCATTCCTAATAGTCATCGTTTTCATTTTGTTGTCCTCCGGAATAGGTTGATCCTTGGCCCTGGATCTGTCAGAGCCTCCAGGGCGCCGATATCCGGAAGCTGCTTGGCCCCTACGCAGAATGACTGCCCTTTTTGATGGTACCAGTCTTGGATCTAGCCGGCAGCGAAGGATCTGGTGATCAATATCACGGCTCACTTGTTTTTTTAGGCAACATGCCCTCTGGCCATCTCGGCTTTTATTATCCCTGATTCTCAAAAAAATATCCATAGGCGGAGTCCATCATTTTCATAGGCAAAAAGCCCAAAGACCGGGAGATTATCCCGATTGCCTCGTAACCATTCTGGGGGGGTAGTATAGGATCCTCAGGGGGGCGCCGGAACCGGAGCAAGAAAGCAGGTGAGCGGTTGCAGTTGCTCAAGGGCACCTGGCCGGGGATGACCAGGCTGACTGAGATATCAATCTTTGTCCCCTTGTAGATCAGGATCACGTTCTTTGATGTCTTGCAAGGCAAACTCGATCATGGCCTTGGCCAAGGGGGAGTGGGTTCGTCCACGGCGGTAGATGAGATAGAACTTGCGGGTTAGATTTAAATTCCGGATCGGTATCGAAATTAGCTGTTTCAAGGCTAACTCGTTGCTCACCGCTCGTTTGGACAAGATCGACACGCCCACTCCCGACTTCACCGCTTCCCGAATGGCTTCGGTGGAGCTCATTTCGGCGACAACATTGATTTGATCCAGAGTGACCCCGACCTCTTCCATGGCTTCCAGCATACTTTTGCGGGTACCCGAACCCGGCTCTCGGATAATGAAAGGCGCGGTTCTTAACTCATCCGGGGTGGCACGTTTCCTTTTTCCCCAGGTATGGTCCGCCGGCGCCACCAGGATCAAATCATCGTTAGTGAAAGGGTGATGCTCCAACCGTTGATCGTTGATTCTGGCCCCGACCAGGCCCAAATCCACTTCATTTTGCATGACCATATCGCCGATCCGCTTGGTTCCGGAGATAATCAAACTAATGGTTGTGTCCGGATATTTTTTTTTGAACCGGCCAAGCAACTCCGGAAAGATATATTGGCCGGGGATGGTGCTGCCGCCGAGGCGGATCCGACCGGAAATGCGGCCGCTGTAAGCTTCCATGGCTTCCAGGGCCTGGGTCCGGATGGTTAAGATCTTCTTGGCGTAGCCATAGAGGAGTTCCCCGGCTCTGGTGGGAACGACTTCCCGCTGCAACCGGTCGAAGAGCTTTTGGTTCAGTGACCCTTCTAAGGACATAATGTGTCCGCTTACGGTAGGTTGGGAGAGCCGAATTTCCTCGGCCGCTTTGGAGAAGCTGCCCAGTTCATAGACCTTGCAGAATAATTCTAAGCGGTGAATATCCAAGCCCATGGCCTTACATTAATTAGTTATTGATTCAAATAAGATAACTGCGATGATGACATCAATGTTTTTGAGGTCGGGGCAGTTACCTGGTCGCCTGTTTTGTTACCTCACGGTGAGCCGATTATAGTCGAGAGGAGGACATCCTTTCCGTTCCCGGGAGGTGATCCGCTTTTATTTGAACACCTTTATCACCTTTCACAATAGCCGTTAGTTCATTTATAATACTTGTCATTTTTTGATTTTGGATGGTTAGCTCTGCTGCTGCGTCGGACGATACATCGGCGTCTGAGGCGTTTTGTTGTGTTATTTTGCTCATATCGGACATGGCTGCATTAATCTGTTCCACTCCCTGGAATTGCTCACTAGAGGCAATGACAATTTCACCAACTAATTCACCGACTTTTACGACATTGTCGGCCACTCCGTCAAAGGCGGTTTTGGTCTGATTCAATAATTGAGAGCCGTCTTTAACTCTTTTCACTGTATTCTCAATCAACACTGCAGTATTTTTTGCCGCTTCAGAAGCCCGCATGGCCAGATTTCTTACCTCATCCGCCACTACCGCAAACCCGGCTCCAGCTTCGCCCGCCCTGGCCGCCTCGACTGCAGCGTTTAGGGCGAGGAGGTTGGTTTGAAAGGCTATTTCATCAATTGTCTTAATGATCTTAGATGTGGCTTCGCTGGCCTGGGATATGTCCGTCATGGATTTGGTCAAACTGCCCATTGACTGGTGGGCAGAAGTGACTATTTGTTTAGTATTTTCCATAAGCTTATGGGCTTGATTGGCGTTGTCGGCGTTTCTCTTGGCCATGGCATCCATTTCTTCTAATGAAACTGCCGTTTCCTCTAAAGAAGCCGATTGTTCGGATAGCCCCTCGGACAACTGATCGCTAGTTGATGAAATTTGTGAGGATGTCGTGCTCACGTCATTTGCTCTGGCCCCCAATTCTTCGATGATATGATAGATAGGTTTGGTGATGGAACGGGAAAAAAGAAATCCAATGAAGGCGGCGAGCACTATTATCAGAGATATACCCAGGATCAGCGAGTACTTTATTCGGTTTTGAAGCTGTTGATTTTGGTTCTGGTAACTGCTGAGTTGTCTCACCAAATTGTTTAGAATGGACAGCGTTGTACTATCCACGGCCAAAAAGGACTTCAAGCCGTCGCCGGTGTTGACCTTTTTGGACGCGTCTTCCTTTTGGAAGGTTTTGCTGTTTTCGATAACTTCCTTTAATAATTCGACGAGCTTAACCCATTGCGATAAGGTCTTGTCAAATTGGGGCAAGCCTTTTAACTCACTCATTAATTGATTTATTTTTCTAATTTTGGCGTCAAGTTGTACTTCCACCTCTTTCATGCTCTGGTCGTTTTGTTCGGATATGTGGAAGTTGATCAGACTCTTGATCGCGCTTATCTCCACCTGGCAATTGGCCAATTTTTCTAAAGGGGCAACGCCGTCAACGTAAGCCTCATTGAAACAAGCGGACATCGCGTTTAACCGATTGATCGAATAAACCGCCAGAACCAGCAGGACAAGGGAGACAACTGTAAACATTAGAGAGAGTTTTAGAGACAGAGATAATTTTTTAAGCATAGGGATTTCCTTCTATACCGCCTGGTTCAGTCAAAGCAGTCTAGCTCGTGGACATCCAACATGGTACAATACGCTAATGAAGTTCCGTCTTGAAGCTCTCGTCATGGAAAGCGGTGATGTCCACCGCTTTTTTAAGTATCCCGCCTTCCAATGCCAAATCCATGATCATTTTCGTGCCGGCTATGTCCACATTTAAGTTAGAATAGTTTATGGCATCAATATCTTTTTGGAGACTTTGGCTGACCGCCTTAACGGTATGAGCAGGAATGGCCTTATTGACCAAAGTGGCTATTTCCTCAAGCGCCGGTCCTCCCTTAGTGCGCGCCTCTTCAATATCTCTTCCGGCTTTGTGGATATAATAGATCAATTCTTTCAAAGCCTCTCTTTTGTTCTTGATGGCGTCATCAGTTGCAATCATAATGCACTCGACGTGGCCTAAAGGCCATTTCATCACGTCTTTTGAATACCAGACAACTTTTCCCTGGCCTTCTGTCTCCACGATGTCTGCCCAGGGGAGAGATTGTTCGAAACTGGCGGCGCGGCCACCTTTGGCTTCCAATTGCAGAAATTCTGCCGATTGCGGTGGCGCCACCACCTTGGCGATGACATCGCCGTCACCTTGCTCGATTGATAATGTCTTGCCATTTTCCTTGAGATACTTATAGAGTACAATGACATGGGTTCCGATGGGCGACGGAATAGCGCAAGAACTGGCCTTTCCCGTTTCCTTTTTCCATTTAGCCATTTCATTGGCAAGGTCGGGGGTGGGTTTGCGGTCCTTTCTTTCGGCTGGAAGATTCAATCTCTTGGCGAAGATATCGTTGACGGCCAGAGCGTTTCCATCCCGATGAACCAAACTAACGCAACGGAAAAAAGGTTTTTCACTAAACATATCTAACGCTATCGGAGCAACAAAATAAGCTACGTCCGCCTGCCCGGCCATGAATTTTCCTCGTAAACTTGGCACGCTTTTCATCATCTCCACGGAATAGTCACATTTTTCCATTTTATCGCCATACTTGGCCTTAGCTACGACCGCCGCCGCGTAGTGATCCGCCAGTGGAAGATACAGGGCGTGAATTTTATCCTTGGCCTCGACCCGTCCGATGTACCCAACAAGAGTCAGCAAAACCAGTAACCCGATTTCAGCGGCTAATATTCGTTTTTTCATCAGCTTACCTCCTTAATGATGATTTATTTTATATAGGTTAATCGAATCCTTGAGCCACGATCTTGCTGCGTTAATCAACCTTTGGTGCCTTTCCCCTTCTTTGTCTTGCCGACGCAATCGCCTCCATTCTTGGCTGGGGCGAAGCTACCGTCCATGAAGGCTTCTTCCCAATCGATTGCCCCTTTAACATCGAGGTCTCGGAGGAAGATTTTTCTCAACTTCGTCCATATTCCCGCAGCTTCCCAGTTCTTCAACCTGCGCCAACACGTTGCAGGGCTAGGATACCTATCGGGAAGGTCTTTCCACCTGGCGCCGCTTCTGAGAACCCAAATGATGCCAGTCAGGGTCAGGCGATTATCGGCTTTGGGTCTGCCACCCTTCGGTCCAGGAGCAGTTGTTGGAAGCAAGGGTTCGATCTTTTCCCAGTGTTCGTCACTTAAAAGTTCTTTATCTGTCACCATTGGATACCTCCAATGGTTTAATATAATTAATGTATCAAAAAGTCTATCAAAATCATATAGTAAGAATAATTAATATTAATTCTCTGTAATGTTATTTTATTGATAACAAAAATAAATTGAGCGGGTTTTGAAACAGCCTCTAGTAATGATACAAAAATGTTTTTTCATACCATAAAAGTCGGAGTACGGCAACTTTAATCCGCCCTACGGGTTTATAATCAGACAGCAATATGATTCCGCCATGTTGTAGTCGGAGGTGCTTAACCGAATCACAGTCGATTGGTCGCAAGAGAGCGTTTCGGGACAAACAACCACGCGATAGTGTCGCCCGAACAACAGGTGATTCCAGTCTCTGAAGGTTACGCAAAAAAGCCGGTTGGCCAACACCCAAGCCTTGACACTCCCATGAAAATATTATATTATTAATATTAAATAAGTAATTATGACGGCTGGGCACAATGATTTTTGGCGAAATTTAAGCTAACCTGGGACAGTCGTCCAATAGGGTATGGCTGTTTTTTTCTCGGCAACCGTATTTTTTAGTAAAGTTATTCCCCTTAACCGCCGAAGAGTTGGATATGACTTAAAAGCATGGGTTGAAGACAGGACCATGGCGGTTTTATAGATGAGGTCTGCCTGATGACCGGGATGTCGAAAGCCTTCCGGCCAGGCTTTAAGTAGCTTCCACCTTTGAACTGGGTTTTTTTGTCAGGCCAAAAAATGAGCGATAAAAAAATTCCCCGAATTACTTTAGAAGTTCAAAGTGGCGCCTTTACCATCAGGACAGAGGAAGTCATTTATGACATCGTGGTCAAGGCTGATCCTAATGCCACCAGGGTGATCGAAAAGATAGTAGAAAAGGAAGTCCCGGTTTACAGAGAGACGTCTCCATCACCTACAGCGCCTGAGCTGCCACCTCCTGCATCACCCGTACCCTTGTATTCGGTACCAACGGAAGATGAAAAGTTTTATGAAGAAGTTACGGCCGAGATGTATTCCGAGATCGGCACCCTAGCCAAACAACTGAGTATCTCTTTGAAAGGTGTCAGTGTATCTGATCTCGCCGGACTAGACATGGCCTCCGCCGGGAAAGAACTGGAGAGTGCCAAGGGGCAATTGGAGCAGGTGGTCAACCTGACTGAATCGGCCACCATGAATATTATCGACAAGGTGGAGGAAATTGAAGAAGTATGCAAGGAGATCCAGCAGAATCTAGAAAAAATAAATGAATTTGAACCCATCAGTGAAGAATCCCGCAACAAAATTATGGATGATATCGGCAAATTAGCCGAAGATTATCCGGAAATCCAATCGGTCGTCGGGACCGTTCTGCAAAACGAAGAAACTATTTACGAGAAACTAAAAGAAGTCTCCCTATCTGCTGCCCCGGCGCCGGAACCACCGGTGGTCGGTAAACCGGTCGGGCCACCTGCCCGAATTTTCCCTTTAGACACGACATTTCAGACAATCTACGAATTGTGCACCAACGAGGTGGTCAAAAAACACATCAAAACCATGCGGGAGAAGCAACATGATGAGTTTGACCATCAAGCCATTAATGAGTATCTTTCCGCCAAGACCGAGGGCCTGGTCGTAGAAGACGGATTCCTGAATGTCCCCATCAAAGCTATTTTCGAATCCCTGTACAAGGCTACCCCTAACGAAGAATTTAAGACCTTGATCAAGAAGATGAACTCCAATTCCGAAAAAATATTTCTTGATCAATTTATCCCGTTGGATATGCCTCCAGAGGCGGAACCCGCCCCCGCTCAAGAAGAAGAAGCGGCCGACTCGGCTTCCGTGGAAACCCTCATCAGCGGCAATGGTCACTTCACTGAAGTCCTGGATCTCATTTACCAAAATATCTCCACCCTGCGAGAAAAAGGTGAACTCTTTAAACTTGAAGTAGATTTTGAGCTGCTGTCATCGCTAGGAGAAATGACTATCTCCAGTCGCGAAGGCGTCCACATCTTTCAAGAGGTGGTTGATCACTCAAACAATTCCATCAACCGTGTGATTAACTCCATCGCCCACATCCTGGAAGCTCTGTCCTTCCAAGATCTCTCCGGCCAGCAGATAAAAAAGATTATCCGCATCCTATCAAAGTTCCAATTCCAACTCCTGGCCATTTTAGTCAACTTCGGCACCAAACTGAAATTAAAAAAACAAGAAGCCCAGGTCCCAGATGACAAATTCGGGCACATAACCCAGGATGAAGTGGACAAGGTAATGAAAACCCTATCCGCCGATGTCGGCGAAGAAGACTTCAAAGGCCAGCTTGACCAGGATTCGGTGAACGACTTGCTGAACAAACTGGGATTTTAATCTGGATGTGCCTGAACGATCCGAGGCTGAATTCCAACATTTAAGAAACTAAGGAGGTCTCTTCCGCCTTCATAAGTATTCCGCTAAAACTTCAACGTCCTCCCTCGTTCCTCTCTTTGCCCACCGTTGTTTTCTTCCCATGCGGCTCAACGAAAGACTCTCTCGTCCCTTTTTTCTCATTGAAATGTCATGCCCATGTGAGTATAATGCTTCCCGTTGGTCAAGCCACGTCATTTCTGTTCTATTCATTTGTTTCGTTAAAGGAAACCGGACCTATGAAGATACTCTTTGCGGCCCCGGAAGATACCTGGGGCGGGTTCTTACACATCCTCCGAGGCGCGATGCCTGAGCACCAGATTGAGGCCACCGGGAAGTTTGAAATTGACAGCCTCAGAGGATTCGACATTTTGATCCCGACTATGGCTCGGGTATCCCGGGAAGTTCTCCAGACCAGCGACCGGCTGAAACTGATCCAACAATGTGGCGTGGGACTTGAAGGGGTTGACCGGGACGCGGCCCGAGAATTGAACATCAAAGTGGCCAACGTCCCCAGCGGTGCTTCTGGGAACGCCGACTCGGTGGCTGAATTGGGCATCTATCTGATGGTTGGACTGGCCCGGAATTTTCGCGAGATGACCCGCAACCTGGCTGAACGACGCGTCGGCGTTCCGTTGGGCGGAACCTTGAGTGGCAGCAAGATCGGGGTGGTTGGAATGGGTGGCCTGGCCCGGGCCTTAGTCAAGAGGTTAAAAACGTTCGATGCCCGTCTGGCCGGAATCAGCCGATCCAACTGTGCCAATCGGGCCCCGGAACTGGGTTTGGAATGGGGTGGTGGTCCGGGCAGCCTCAAGAAGATCCTGCAGTGGTCTGATTACGTGGTGCTCTGTCTTCCCCTCAGTGACGAGACCAGGCACTTGATGAACCAGAGAACATTTGGATTCATGAATCGAGAGGCATTTTTGATAAACTTATCCCGGGGCGGCTTAGTCGACCGGAACGCCCTGGAGGAGGCTTTGGCCACAGGGAAGATTGCCGGCGCAGGATTAGACGTATTCTGGGAAGAACCACCTGATCCGAATGATCCGATCTTTAGCTACAATGTCCTGGCTACGCCCCATGTCGGTGGGACTACCCATTTGTCCATGGCCGGAATCAAACGACAGGTGGTGGAAAATATCCTCCGGCTGGAAAACAACCAGGAACTTATGTACTTGCATGATTAGCCCGAAATTTGGTTGACCTGCTTTCAGGCAACCCGCAGCTTGATACCATAGACCTTTATTTATTAGTGGACAGAATTAATTGAAACCAAAAAAATTTACGCGAGGGTTCCCATTTTCAGCCGTAGTCGGGCAGGAAGCGATCAAGACCGCGTTGATCTTGAACGTCATCGACCCTGGACTGGGGGGCGTCCTGATTCGGGGAGAACGTGGGACTGCCAAATCAACTATTGTTCGAGGGTTGGCCGATCTCTTACCTCAAATCAGGGTAGTGGAGGGGTGCCCCTTCAATTGCCATCCGGATGACGAGGGACTGATGTGCCCGGGTTGCCACGCCCGTTTTGAGAAAGAAGGCGCTCCATTACCCTACTATGAACGGGCCATGACGGTGGTTAACTTGCCCATTGGGACCACGGAGGATCGCCTTTTAGGCTCACTGGACATTGAGGCCGCCATTCACAAGGGCCGGAAAAGATTTGAGCCGGGGCTCCTGGCTGAGGTCAACCGCGGGATATTTTATGTTGACGAGGTTAACCTGCTGAACGATCACCTGGTGGATCTGCTGTTGGATGTGGCGGCCATGGGAGTGAACGTGGTCGAGCGAGAGGGCATATCATTCTCGCATCATAGCCGGTTCACTTTGGTCGGCACCATGAACCCTGAAGAAGGGGATTTGCGGCCTCAATTATTAGACCGGTTCGGATTGTGCGTCGACGTGACCGGGATTGCCGACCGGGAACCGCGGATGGAAATCGTGACCCGGCGACTGGACTTTGAGGCGGATCCCCAGGTTTTCCGAGGGCAGTATCAGGAGGCCGATCAGACCCTGGCCCGGCGCATCGTGTCGGCTAGAGAATTCCTGCCCCTGGTTAAGACGACCGGCCCGGCGATTTCTCTGGCCGCATCCATTGCCCTGGCCATGGGTGTCGAGGGACACCGGGCGGACGTGGCCATGGTTAAGACGGCCAAGGCCCTATGCGCTTATAAGCGGATGCCGGAGATAACCCCCGCCGATATCAAGCTGGCGGCAGAATTTGTGTTGCCGCACCGGATTAAACAAGACGGCCTGATTCCTAAGAAATTCAGCGCTCAGAAGATGAAGCGGGCGATAGACAGAATTTCTCCGCCCGACACTCCCGAATCTCCGCCGGAAATACCGGGGACTCAAGATACCCCAATACTGGAGGGGGACTTAAAAAAAAACTTGAATTTACCCCCTGAAATCGATGTCACGACTACAGTCCAGCCTCTGCTTGACCCAGCCAAGGTGGAATTGGGCCGGCTTTTTTTTAACCTGGTCATTCCAAAGGCCGGACTTGGCCGACGGCGGGGCGCGCCTCCGGTGGCCAAACTGGGTCATTACGTTCGGGCCATGACGCCCCATGACCGAGTCACCGACCTGGCCTTAGACGCCACCATCAGGGCGGCCGCACCCTTTCAATCACAACGGGAACGGAACGGCGGCATCGTGATTTTTCCAGAAGACGTGAGAGAAAAAATCAGAGAACACCGGGCCGGGCATGTTATTGTCTTGGTTGTAGATTCCAGCGGATCAATGCGATCGGACGGTCGGGGGGGCAGTCCCATGTCGACGGCTAAGGGCCTGATGGGCGGGTTAGTTAAAAATCTTCGTCTGCGGCGGGATAAGCTGGCTTTAGTGATTTTCCGTCATCTCAAGGCGGAACTGCTTCTGCCTTTTACTAGGGACGGGGCGGTGGCTTTAGAGGCTGTTGAGGGCATCCCCACCGGGGGCAAGACTCCACTGGGTGCGGGGCTACGGTTGGGGTTCAATATGTTGATCCGAGAGAAAAGAAAAACCCCGGATATCTCGCCGCTCATGGTCATTGTTTCCGACGGACGGGCCAATCTATCTATAGATGGTGAAGATCCCCTGGAAGATGCCCTGATGTGGTCTCAGATGATTGCTAAGAACAATATTTCGTCCATCTTCATCGATACCCAATCCCATCACCTGGCCTTCGGCTATGGTCCCGACATCAGTAAGGCCCTGACGGCCAAATACTTCCGGTTGGACCAATTGATTCAAGAAATGGGTTGATTCCAGTCGCTGGTTGCTTGTCTATAACAATGACATTGGGCCAGGGCAGCAAAATTCCTGACCCTCAGGTCTTTGAGGCGGCGAGTCGGTGGGCTTCGGTGATCCTTTGATCCAGGTAGACCAGCAGGGCGTCATCTTTTTCAAACACGTCGAAACAATGTCCATCCTCACCCAAAATTCCTTGCGGAATCATATTGCCCAGTTCGTCTGGATCGCTGACCATATCCTCATAAAAGCAAACGGAAAGCCACCTGGCCTCAGGGTCGTCGACCACATCGATGATGGCGAATAAGGGCCGGACACTAAACCCTTGACAAGTCGCCCGCAAAGAATAACTCACACCCGGTCTGGATTTGAAATCAAAAGAAACGCCTGCCTTGGCCGCTAACTTTTCCATGAGACTGATAAACGCCGCCCTAACTCCCTGAGGATCGGTCACCCAGTCGGTCAGGAACGAGGCTAAGTAAGTATTTTTTGAGGATGCGGAGGTCATTAGTTCTTCTGCAAATCAGATAGCGCCGATTTACCGGAAAGTGGTGCTATCAGCCTGGCCGTTTGCCTGATCAGAGTATAGAGCGGCAACTTTAAATTCGCCAGGGAAAATGTTCCAGGAGGTCTGTTGCGGTTGTCTGCTGCGGTCCAAATTCACGATGCGTTTGGCCGAAACGTAGCGTTTTCGCCAATACTCATCATCCAGGTCAGCGATTTCGACGCCTCGTTTCCGGGCCGCGTGAATGAATTTACCGCCCTTAAAGTAAATGCCCACGTGGCTGATCCGGTCCCCATAGATTTTGAAAAAGACTAAATCACCGAATTTCAGCTCATCCCTTTCAACTCGGCTGCCTATATGAAAGAGATTGGCGGAGCCTCTGGGCAAGTCCACGCCCAAAGACGTCCTAAAGACTAAACTGACAAACCCCGAGCAATCTGTTCCGGTTGGTGACTCCCCCCCACTGCGGTAAGGCGTCCCCAGATAGGATTTCATCGAGTCAGCGAGAGCCTGGTTGGACGAGGAATAGTTTGAAGCGGTGAAGTCGTCTGAGTAGGAGCGTTCTGTGGTGGAGAAGTATGTCCGCTGGAGGTCACGGCGTTGAAAGTGGCGGTCGGTTGATCGGGCCTTAAGATGTGCCATCTTTTTTAGGGCGAGTGCGCGTTTGCGATCGGATTTGGATAGTCGAGGGTCGCACCCCCGTTTGCGGGCCTGGAGCTTTTGCGCCTTCTTATCCCGGGCCAGAGACTTCAATGAATCATGCTTGTGTCCAGCCCTCAGAGTCTTTTTTTGACGCTCCTGCGATTTTTCGTGTTTACCATTTTTGGCCTGGGCCATTATCGATTTCTTGGACACGTGGCTTTTTGTCCGGCATGCTGTGAGAATCCGGGCTGACTTGGCCGGTGATTTGGACTTGACGGTTTGGACTTTTTTTCGGCTCGACGCCGCCTGGACGGGACGATTTTTTGGGGCGACCTTGCGGGGAGTGGTCAGTGAATGTTTTTTGTTCGTGGGCGCATTGTGTCTGCTGTCTTTGGCTAATCCGACACCTCCAACCAGCACCACAATCATAATAGTTGAGATAAACAAAAATGCGTCTACGAGAGTTCTCATGCCATTCCTCCAGCTACCCCAACGGCCTAATGAACATATTGGATTAACATTCGTTATGCCTGAATGGAGCGGTTAAGGATCATAAGGTAGGGCTCTACACTGGTCTTGGAGATGCCGACGTGGTATCTCCTCCTAAGTCCTCCGGTTACAGGTTATGTTATTATGGACTTGATGATTATAAGGGTTGGGGCCTAAATATGGCGGAAATTTCCTGTTTGATAGCGGGCAGTTGTAGCTCGCCAGCAGAGGCCAATCACATTGGGAATTTCTTTTATTATAAACCGGAAGCCATGTCAAGTAATTTCGGTTCATTGGAGGGGTGAAACTGAATTTTTTTTCTCAAAGCCTCTCCTGATAGAAAATATTTTAGGAAAGTTGTTTTTAATTCAGCGTATTAGATTAGAAAAAAAAGTCTCAAGCCCAAAGATATTTTAAATAACACAAGATACGTATCGCATAATTTATATATCAGACCGGCTGAGGAGAGCGAATTCATTCGTCCAGCTTTCGCCACCTGAGACTCATCCCGTTGGCAAAAATAAGCCCTAGCAGCGTAATGGGGATGTACTGCAAGGCGTGAACGACGATGGCGTAGCCCAGGGCCACATCCCGGTTAATGCTGAACACGGCGAAGGCGATAATGACGCAGCCGTGAAATAACCCCACGTTTCCGGGGGCGGAAGGAATAAGTATGCCAAAATTAACCAGAGCCAGGGTAAAATAGGCGAACAGAGGATCGGTGGGTAGACCAAACGCATACATCCCGGCCCAATACATCCCTCCCTCCACTGTCCAGACGCCCAGGCTGAGGATTAAGAACAACACCAACCTGGCATCCAGTTTGAGGAATTCCATGGCCTCCAGGACTGACCGGCAAAGAGGTACGATTCGCTCACGGATTCGGGCCGGGATGAATTTGGCTCGAAGGATTATGTTCTCCGGCAAGGACGGCCAAATTCGGACCAGGATGATGCCGGCCAGACAAAATAGGAAAATGGCGGAAGCCGTCAGGCCGATTTTGTGAATGATGGGCTGATACTCGGGGTTACTGGGGACGAACGCGGCAGTCAGGACAAAAATGGCCAGTAAGGCTAATCCGTCGAATACCCGCTCGAAAAAGATGGAGGATAACGAACAGGTTTTACTAATCCCTTCATGGCGGTTAAGGGCTAAGGCGCGCACTATCTCGCCCAGCCTGGCCGGGAGCAAGTTATTGGCCATGTATCCGATAATGATTATGGCTGTGGATGATCCCAAAGAGACGATCTTGACCGGACGCAACATGATTTGCCAGCGCAGCCCCCGCAGCAAGAAACCCAAAAGATAGATCCCGACCAGGACGATAATATATTTCCAATGAAAAGTCAGGAGCAGGGCCGACAAGCGGCTGAAATCGGTTTTCGATAAGATCCAGACGATGATGACCAGGCTGATACTGGGGCCGACCAAGAATTTCATCAACTTTTTCATTCCGGGTGATTGCGCCTCCGAATATTTTATGATTAACATCAAAATCTTGCGGCAAGCTCATTGGCCAGGGCGATAGCGTAGTTTATGCCGCGGTCGTGAGGATATAAATGGTGAGTTGAGAGCCAGTAGAGTCCGGGAACTTCGGTTTGAATGTCTGGTTTTTGGTATCCTTTGATGATGACCGGTTGGGCGTGATTGTTTCGGAATACCCGGGCACTGACTATATTGTTCTCATCAAACTCAGGATTTATCTTCTTCATCCCGGCCAGGAAGAGCTTAAGAATTGCGTCGTCATCGTACGCGTACATTTCCTGGGCTGGGTCCAGATAACGGGAAACGTATATAATATTCATCCCACCATAGAGATCCGCACCATAAAAATTGGTGTGTTCGATGATCCCGCCGAAGGGCAGGGAAGTGTCACCGATGTTCATCCAGTAAATGTGGGAGAATTTTTGAGTTGACTCCAACAACACACAGATCACCGCCTTGTATCTCAAATTCTGCAATTCCTCCCGGTAGGCGGGGCTGAAGTCATAGAGTTCGGCCATGATATCCGAAGGGAGAGTGGACACGATCCGGTCGCAAAAGCACCTATCTCCGGCAGCGGTGATGATTTCAAATTCGTCATTTTTTTTGCTAATTTTTGAGATATCGGTATGTAACCGGAGCCGGCACCCGTATTTCGCCAATTCCCGCCTCAGGCCCACGATTAGTCCGGAAAAGCTGCCGTCCATGTAAATGAGTTGCTCCCGCCATCCCCCGCGTTGCCGTGATGAGCCGCGCAGCCGAATTTTATCCCAGATCCAGGTTAGAGGGAGGCGGGAGTAGTCTTGGTCGAATTTGAGCATGAACAATGGCTGCCAGATGACCTCAAAAACTTTATCTCCCGCGTACTTGCGCAACCATTCCTCAGCCGTCAGGCTCTCGGTATACTCCTGGCGGGGGATGCGTTTAAGCAAGAATATGGAGGCCACGAATCTTATTTTATCAATAAAAGAGAGGGGGCTGAAAAAGAGCAAAGAGTAGGGGGTGCCAAAATCATAGAGTCGGCCGTTGGAGTAGTAGCCCATGGAACTGGGCAGGTAAAGGAGTTTATTGTCCAGGCCGAGTTCCCGGCATAACTCTATCAGAGAGGCATCTGATTGAAAGACATGATGATAATATATCTCTAAGGGTGTATTCCGGACGTTTATGGTGGCCAACTGGCCGCCCACTTCCCGGTTTTTGTCGAATAGGGTGACTTCATACCCTTTTTGGGCCAACCGATAAGCTACGGTCAACCCCGCAATACCCGCGCCCAGAATGCCGACGCGACCACCTTGTTGATCATCAGACATGCTGACCTCGTTGGGGATGGACTATGACTCCAGTCGGGGACGGTTTTGATTACTTAGGCTGCGCCGATTCTTTATTATTCATGCTTTTAGACTTATCAGGAGTTCATGTCAAGATTCTTCCAAGGGATGGCCTAAATATACTTGACCCGGTCATAGTTACCGGTTACTCGGTGCAAGTTGTTTGTTGCTGGTTGCTTGTTACTCGTTCCAGGTTGCTTTTTGCCTGTTAATAGAACTCGTCGAACTCAGGTTAAATTAAGTGAAGAAGAAACGGTTAAGCGATCTTGTCTCGGGCTGGTGACGGCCGGTGGCAGCTTCGGGCAAGTCAGTGTTCAATTAGGCTTGACAGTTGGTCCGGCATCCAGTATACTTCCCCAAATTTACAGCCAGTTGTTGATATCTAATCCCTCCATATAATGCTTGGCCTCGACTTAAACTTACACCTTTTTCTGGATGTTGTCCGGTGTCTTGGCGCCTTGAAGATTGACCCGCCTGAGGTAGAACGACTGGATTCTTAGTTTTAGTTGAAGGTGCAAATGGTGAAACGGCTTCTCTTCCCTTTTTTGGCATTGGATAAGACATCCCATGTCTATTTAGGCAGATAGATTTATTAAACAGGTTAATCTATCGATGGGAATAGTAAATTAGCCCAGCCAGCCGGGCACTATGGAGTCAAATTTGTCCTGTTGCATGCCTAAGGTCTAATTGAGTAAAAAAATGTGAAGAGATATTCAGCTTATCCGGAACAGATGGAGAAGAACAATGAGCAAACTGTTTGACGTAGCCGTCGTCGGGGCAACCGGGGCGGTGGGAAACCAGATGATCGCCTGCCTGGAAGAGCGCAATTTCCCGGTAAAAACTTTGAAGTTATTGGCATCAGAGATATCTATAGGTAAGAAGCTGAAGTACAAAGGAAAAGATATCCCGGTTGAAGTGTTATCGGAGAACTCCTTTGACGGCCTGCAGATTGCCCTTTTTTCCGCCGGTGGTGGAACCAGCCAGAAATTCGCCCCTATCGCGGCCTCCAAAGGATGCGTGGTGGTGGATAATTCCAGCGCCTGGCGGATGGATCCTGAGGTCCCTTTGGTGGTCCCGGAAGTTAATCCCCATGCCATCGCCCGACATAAGGGGATCATCGCCAACCCCAATTGCTCGACTATTCAGATGGTCGTGGCCCTAAAGCCGATTCATGACGTGGCCCGGATTAAACGGATCGTCGTTTCTACCTATCAAGCAGTCTCGGGAACGGGTCAGAAGGCCATTAATGAACTCCACGACCAGGTGACGGCAATTATGAATTTTAGGGAAGTGGAGACCAAGGTCTACCATCGCCAGATCGCCTTCAATTGTTTTCCTCACATCGACGTTTTTCTGGAAAACGATTATACCAAGGAAGAAATGAAAATGGTCAACGAAACCCGAAAGATCATGGAAGACGATAGTATCATGGTCGCCGCCACAGCGGTCAGGGTTCCGGTGTTTTACAGCCATTCCGAGGCGGTCAATATTGAGACGGAGAAGAAGATTTCCCCCGCCGAGGTGCGCGAACTGCTGGATAGGTCGCCCGGCCTGCGAGTCGTGGATGACCCCAAGGACCTGATTTACCCCACCGCACTGGATGCGACCGGCGGCGACACCACTCTGGTCGGCCGGATTCGGGAAGACATTTCCATCAAGAACGGTATCGTTATGTGGATTGTAGCCGACAATATTCGCAAAGGGGCGGCCACCAATGCCGTCCAGATTGCGGAAATTCTGGCCGAAAAATATCTGTAACCAGGCGTATCCAACCATAAAAAGCTCAAAACCGGGCACTGGTCTGGTGAGTCGGCCAACCGGCGTGATCGCTGACCAGGGCCCGGATCCTAACCTCCTGAATCATTCCCCGCCCTTTTCTGCCTGGAGGATTATGATGAATATTTTTCAAAATATTACTATCATTTCACTGGAACAGGCGACTGTCTTGCCCTACCTGACTTATCGATTGGCTCAAGATGGGATGAAGGTTATTCGTCTAGAGCATCCGGTCTATGGGGATCCCAACCGGATGGTGGGCGAAAACTATCTGGGCGAGGAACGGATGAACACTTATTTTATGGCCATTAATGCCGGCAAAAAGTCTCTGACCCTGGACCTGACAACGGCTGAAGGAAGGGAAATATTCCGCCGCTTGATCACGGAACTAAAGGCAGATGTTTTCGCCACTAATCAACTGCCCAGGAATTATGCTAAGTTGGGCATAGATTATGACACCATTAAATCCATCAAAGAAGACATCATCTGGCTTGGAGTGACCGGTTTCGGGCCGGATTCCGATGAAGTGACTTATGATCCCATCCTCCAGGCCCGGAGCGGATTGATGGATTTAACCGGAGAACGGAACGGACCCCCACAAGTCCTGGGCGTTCCTCTGCCGGATATGGGGACCAGCGAGCACGCTTACGGCCTGGTGATGAAGGCCCTGTTGGAACGTCACATAACCGGGCAGGGTAGCCGGCTCGATGTGTCCATGTTTGAAAGCACCGTCTCGTGGTTGACCGTGCCCATTACCCTGACCGAAACGTTTGGGAAAGACATCACCCGGCGGGGTAATACCCATGAATTCTTTGCCCCGGTGTCCGTCTTTAAAACCAAGGACGGGTTTGTGTACATCGCCGTGGGCAATGACCGGCAGTGGGAAAATGTGACAAAATTACCAGGATTTGAAGCCCTGGCCCGAGAAGCATACCGGAAAAACGCGGGCCGCATTGCTGATGTGGTTGACCTGAACAAACAACTTGGCCTGATTATGGCCAACATGACCGCCGAAGAATTGATCACCAGGTTCAACCAGGCCGGGGTGGCTATCTCTAAGATCAAAACCATTCGTGACGTCATCGCCGACCCCCTGGTGGCCCGGCGGTTATTGCACGCCAAAGACTCAAGGACGGATTTGGAGCTGACCCTGGCCCCACCACCAGTCATGACGCCGTACCTGGAATCATGCGACAGGCAGCTTTCCTTCCCGCCCCGATTTGGTGAGCATAACGAAAGGATCTACAAAAACAGATTGGGCTATTCATCCTGCAAGTTATCTGAGTTAAAAGAGAAGAAGGTAATTTAGGGTGATCTATACTCCGAACGGTCATAATTGTCCCTTTTTAATTCCGCCTCAGGGGGCGCTTCGCTGACCCTTGTATGATAGAGCCAGGTTTTGGGAATCGAAGAAAACTCCCAATTAGAATTCCCGAGCCAGAGGTTAAGAGCCATTCCGTCGCCGTCGGCCAATTCCCGAAGAGCATGGCCAAAGAGGTT
>JADFYC010000160.1 GCA_015233295.1 Deltaproteobacteria bacterium
CGCTTCCCAATGGAAAAGGCCTGCCCCAGACACGGTCCAACGCCGTAATATGAGCTGACTCCGGGGGCATACACTATCGGCCTGACTCTGCCCATATCGGGGAGCCCTGGTTCATTCAGCACGGTTTCATCGGCCTTGACATCCACGATCTCACCGATGAACTGGGTATGGAGCCCGATTTCAAAAGAGTGGAGTAATCGGCACTCCACAATCATGGGAAACTCCTTCACGTAAGGCGCATCGACTAAATCGCTCTTGGCCGGGGTCAGCCCGGTAACGGCGAACTTGTCCGTATTCTTCCCGGAAACCATTCCGAAATAGTCGGCCTCTTTGACATATGCCTCAGACGGCACGCTTATGGTAAAGGCCCGGCGCGCCACGATGTTGCCGTAGGAATAGGTGGCTTTCCGCAGAGCCACGGCCACGCAGGGCGGCTGGGAACAACAGATGCTGCCCCAGGCGGCCGTCATCACGTTAGGTTTGCCCTCCTGATCATACGTTCCGATGACCCAGACCGGTGTCGGGTAGACCAGGGTCTTTGCGCCCATGGATTTCTTCATCAGGTACCTCCTTCGGCGATATTTCGCGCCGATTGTTAGTTAAGAAACACTTCCCTATCCGTCAATTGGCCTGACCAGTCCGGGGCCCTGTTCAAACGCTTTTTGGCAATCCTCCGGAAATACATCTTATAGATCGGAGAGCCCAGGACCGGCGTCAGTTCGTCCTCCACCGCACTCCGCCCGGCCGCCGATATGTTACAAAATCCCCAGTTCTTTCCCCAGGTCCTTGTGAGGTTTGGGGAAATCCGGCTGGAAATTCTGGTAAGGCGTCAGCGGATAGCGGGCCCCTATCGCCTTTCCAACTTCAGGAAGCGCTCGGGTAAGTTCCAACAGGAATTTTCCTGGAAAGGCAAAAACCAATTCATCATCTTGGGTGGCGGCAAAGATGCGCTCACCATGGCCTGGAATGACGACTCGGGGAGATTGCGTCTTGAACGGGGCAATCAGGCATTCGTCGCACTCCACCTTGCCCCCGAAGTGCCCCGAAACCCGCTCTCCGGTCAGGTACGACCAGGCCTGAGTCAGGCGCATGACCTGGGCGGGATTGCCATAGATGACGATCGTGTCCGGCTCAAAAGAAGCTTTCTCCAACGGGGCCATAAGAATTCCATCGATTTCCCCATTGGCAAACCGGCACATGGAAGAGGTCTCCTGCTGGGCCAGATCGTCGCTACCGGCGAAGTTAATCTTGCAAAATAACCGGGCCAGGGACTTCGTCTGGTCCGCCGAGCCACTAAAACCGAAGACGATGGCCGCCGGTACGCAAATTACATCCTCTTTGGCCAGCCCGACGGTCCAGCCGTAATTTCTGGCCATCGTCAGACCCTGGCAAATGGCGATCCTTTTTCCCATGGCCATGGACGGCCGCCGGGTTTTTTCCGGAAAGTCCGCTTTGTCTTTTAAAAACTTGACTGCGACCGGGAAAGTTTTCAGTCTGAGGTCATCGCGGATAAATTTGGCGGCTTCCAGGTAGTTCGTCTCTGTCATGATGCTGCCCCCTCATGTGTTGTTATTCGATTTATTTTTCTTGATTTTTAGACCAAATGGACAGACCTTGATACATATTCCGCATATGGGCGCCCCAATATCAGGGATCTTGGCGAATTCACCGGTAAGCTTTTCAACGCATCGCTGAAAATGGAGGGCTTCATTTCGGCTTTTGTAATGATCTTCTGTGCTGATGCCTTTAATGGCCCCCACCGGACAGGCCTCCTGACAATTATTGCATTTGCCGCAGAGGTTCTTTACCGGCCGGTCGCATTCCAGAGGAGCATTAGTCAGGACGGTGACCAGCCGGACCCGGGAGCCGTACTCAGGCGTGATCAACAGCAGGTTCTTGCCTTGCCAGCCCAGACCGGCCAACCTGGCTACAGCTTTGTGGCTAATGGCCGCATACCAGTTTTCTCGATCCAAGACCTGGGAGGCCGGAATCGGCAAACTCAGGTAACCGTCACTTTGAAGCTTTCTGGATGTCTTGAAGGCGATTTCATCCAAAAGCCGGTTTACCGTTTGATATATGGCGGCGTAAATGGGGATCGGCTGATCGGAAATCATCTCAAATACCGAGACCGGGAGTTGCACGGCGATGGATATGGCTCTGGTAAAGGAATCAAGGAGATGAACGGGATTGGTTCTAATTCCGGCTAAACCTTCCACGTCGGCAATCCCAACTAGATCTGCCCCCCAGGCGGTGATGGTCTTCTTCATCTCATTAGTGTAGTCCATGGCTTCCATTCCTCCAGTTATAGCTTGGTGCGGCTATAATTGACGCTTCCGTGTGCACCTGTTGCCGGTTACTTTACGGGTTACTCATTGAAGACAACCAGAAACGAGAAACAAGCAACCAGCAATTAGATCCTTCTGGCCGGACTAAGGCCGACATAACGGATTTCCTTGTTTGGATTTCGTCTGGCCCGGACCTCGGCCTCCGACCCGGCCACGACGTAAATCGGCTCTTTTCTGTCTTTTAAGGGCCGGAATATCTCTTTTATAAAGCCGGCCTTTCGCTCTTGGAAGCCTGCCTGGATGTCTTGGCCGGCCGGGCAGACCGCCATGCAGCACCCGCACTTGAAGTCCATCTTATACATCAGGGACTGCCACATGGATGCAGTTTCGCTGTCACGGAACCGGGATCGGTAGGCACTGAGATCAGCCGAGGAGATCATGGCATCTATCCAGTCCAGGAAGCCGAATGAATTGTCTCGGTAACTGTGGGTCATGCAGGCCATAAAATCGAATGGCTTATCCCGGCTGATGGCGCCGACCGGGCAAACAGCGACGCACAGCCGGCAGTCCGAGCATGGATTTTGGGCCAGGGGATGATCATACCGGTCCAGTTCGGCATCGATCAAGATGGAATTCAGCTCAATACAACTGCCGCACTTCGGATGAAGGACCAGGCGGTTTATACCCATATGACCGCGACCCGCGGCCACGGCCACCAGTTTATGGCTCACATCCCATATTTTCCCAGGATATTTGTTCATATCCATGGGGAACGCGCCGGTCATGGCTACGCCCCGGATACCCAGTTGGTTAAGCCGGCGGAGGATGGTTCTGGATATCCTGGCCAGGTCATCGCTGGACCGGTAGAATTCCTCGGTAGAGAGGTACCGGGCGGGACTCTGGATAGTTTCGCGATTCAAATCCTGAATGACTGAGATAATGGTCCGCGTCCTGGGATAAACACGCAGAATATCCTTCCGCTCTATTGCCAGGGATTCTCGATTGATGTCCACAAACCCGGCATCATATGCACCCGCCTCCAGGCAGATGCGGCGGATATCCTCGGCCGAGATCAGGTTGGCCCCTGTATCGGAAAATGAACTGCTGCGATCTTGGCGATTACCCGCATTCATCAAAGCCGGACCGGCCTGGTCCAGACCTTGTGGTGATGATTCCGACGTCATTGTAGCCTCCTCCGCTTTATCGACCTTCCGCCATATTGCCCCGTAATGTCATACAGGTGCTGCTCGCCCTGGCGACAAGCCGGTCCTTGCTGTCAAACACATCACACATGACCAGACCCACGGTTTTACCGGCACTGGCCACGCTGCCCTCGGCGCGAAGCTTTCCCCTCCAGAACGGTTTGAGAAAATTGATCTTGAGCTCCAACGTGGTAAAGCTCTCTCCCTCGTTCAATGTGCCGGCATAGGCCAGGCCCATGGCCGCGTCACTGATGTCACAGAGGACGCCGCCGTGCAGGGTTCCCATGGGGTTGGCATGATGTTCGGTCGCTTCGAACTCGATGGTCGCCTGCCCGGAACCAATTGAACTGATGGTAAAGCCGATCAGTTTGGCAATTGGTGCCGGTGGGATGGAACCATTCCGGAACATCTGAATCTGGTCTTGTAGGTTAAGGTTGGATCCGGCATTCATGGGCATGGCCTCCTGCGTTGTTCATTGGTGATCTAAAACCTGCGCCGAACGAGAATTCCGGCGCGGGGGTTATTATCTGGTTAAATTGAGTAATGATTCCTCAGAGATGAGAAAAAGCCGACGCAATGCTGTTGAATTAGCGGCACGCCTGACCTTCTTCGGATGAGATAAGATTCCTCACATTCGTTCGGAATGACAAATTTGCATCGTCATTTCGGATGGTCCACCCCACTGTCATTTCGAGCGAAGCGAGAAATCTTAACGTCGCACACTTAATTCAACAGCATTGGGGCAGCGCCCTGGGTATGGGCTGTGAGTATATGAAATACCATGTAATAGTCACATAAAAGAGCCGACGATTCAGCGGCTCACCCCCTGATTATGTTCTCCTGCCTGTAGATATCCTTCACCAAAACAATGTATTATAGATGGTTTATATTTGGTTATATTGTATTTTATAAGGGCCTCATACAATACCCAGGGCGCTGCCCTGGGCTAACCTAGAGCGCCCCATTGGGGCTTTAGTGGAATTGACCATCTTAAAAAAGATGCGATTGCCCTGCCCCCTAAATCAATGGCATTGCCTTCTACCCCACTCCTCGGATTTGTTGTAGCGTGACATCGCGGCTCCGGCCAGTCCAGTGTATCTGCACGTATTTCTCCCAAAAAAAAGGCCCCTCCATGGTCCTGCTTAACGGGTCAAGGCCACGATCCCCCGCAACTCGGTCAGAAAACTGATCAAACGATCTTGACCGAGTCCTTTCTCTACATGCTCTTGAACCGTTTCCCACAGGGGTATGGCTTTGACCAATGCCTCATGGCCTGCCTCCGTAAGAGCCACCTGACGCTCTCTGCGGTCTAAGCCCGGTTCGATCCGGATAAGGCCTTTCTTCTCAAGGATGGTCAGATTCCTGGTCAGGGTAGTCCGTTCCGTCACGGTCAGATCCGCCAGTTTCGTGATGGTGACGGGGCCACGCATTTTAGCGGTCATGAGCACGGAAAACTGGGTGGTCTTAAGGCCGCTTGGTCTCAGGAAATCATCGTACAGCCGGGTGATGGACCGGGCGGCCCGGCGCAGGTTATAGCAGGCGCAACTCCGTCCTATCTCGCGGCATCTAGGCCCGTCCAATATTTTTGGTGTCTCTTCCATGAAGCCTGAATCCTGCAAGAACCTTTAATGAGGCGATGCTCCGTAACGATTCGGTTTAGGCCGGAGAGAAGGTCAAGAGATTTACATCCGGCCTTCGTCCCAGGTCATCGACCCGCGTGGCTCCTCCCCTGGTGAAGGGTTGACGATATAAGTGTATACACACATATTCGGCCAAAGTCAAATAAAATAATCGATTGATCGGCTAATGAGACAAAATTATTTGTTTTTTAGGGAAACAACCGGCTTAATCATGTCGGATTGGCGTAAGGCGCTTCTTCCGCTTTAAAAAATCACGGAGCCTCTTGCCCAAAGTACAAAATAGTAGCTCTCCGCTGTTGGGGGGTTACACTGGAGGCGCTACCCCCAGGCCCCCGGAGTTTACTTAGTTATTTCCAACCAGCCGTGTCGCTACATTCTTTTCGTTCCTTCGGGTGGCTTTTTTCCCATTGAGTAATGGATTGATTTTCGTTATCATCCATTTTGTTGTTCATACACTCACAGTATTTCTGCACCACTTCTGTCGGTTGACCCAGATCCTTGTTATCCATAAGGCATTTAGCTATCCATTGGGTGTCGTATGCATTTCCGGCAAAGGATGGGCTGCAGACTAGAACAGAAGCAATCAAAAAACATAATGTACTGATTGACAGGATACTGATCTTTGTTTTCATAACTTGCCTCCAGATGTGAGTTAAGGAAAGACCTAACATGTTAACCTAATTTATCTTTATCCGAGGTTGCCTCTAAAGTCAAGAAATAATATCCCGGCAAATCCAATTTTAAATTCCCGCCCATCTCTTTTTCGGACAGGACCAACAGGATGGTCAGGATGACCATGACCTATAAATCTCGTTACGCTTGTTAATCCTGTCAAAATTAGATTTGTTGTACGCTTGGTTACACATTGCTCCGGAAATCCGTTATGAGATAAATTTCTTCAGTTCCATGACAACCAGTTCCATTTCTTTAACTAATTGGTCGAAGACTTCTTCGGCTTTTTCCATCTGCCCATTCTTACCCATGAGCTCCAATTCCCGGGCTAATTCAACGGTTCTTTGAGCCGAAAACATGCTTGTTGTCCCCTTCAGGAAGTGGGCGGAATGATGCAGCTTTTCATGATTACCAGAATCAATAGCGTCATGTATATCATCGATGTACTTTGAATAGTTGTCACAGAAACCGGTTATCAGTTCAATCGCCAACTCCATGTTATTAACGCAACGTTCCATAAAGGAGTTTCTATCAAAAACCTTGTTTGGCCCAAGAGGCTCCTCGGTCTGCTCAACTTTTTTAGGCTCCTGAGCCAGGGATTCAATATATCTTATAGCCTCGTTAGGATCAATGGGTTTGGTAATGTAGCCGTCCATTCCGGCTGCAATACAGCGTTCCTGGTCTCCTTTCATGGCAAATGCCGTCATGGCGATAACCGGGATATGCCCTCCGGTCAACCTCTCTTTTTCTCTGATCCTTTCAGTCGCTGTGATTCCATCCATCACCGGCATCTGAACATCCATCAACACCATGTCAAATTTAAACACGTCCAGCTCACTTATGGCTTCAGCGCCGTTATTGGCGACTGAAACGGAGTGACCTCTACCCTCGAGTATGGCCTGGGCTAATCTTTGATTGATTAGATTGTCCTCTGCCAAGAGAATTTTCAACTTAGTCCGGCTTTCTTTTAAGGCATGACGGGTCACTAGGGATTTTTGATCAGCCTCGGGCATGGGGGCGCCGAGTACGGTCAAAATTGCATCCAGTAGATCCGAATGTCCCACTGGTTTATTCAGATAGGCGGATATCCCTGATTCTTTGCATCGATCGGCATCACCCCGTTGAGAGGCGGAGGTAAGCAGAATCATTTTGATGTTTCCATGAATAGGATTGCCCTTTATTTTCTTGGCCAGTTCAAATCCGTCCATTTGGGGCATAAGTAAATCGAGAATAGCCAGGTTAAATGGCTCATTATTTTCTTTGGCCCGGCCCAGGGCGGCCAATGCGGCCAGGCCGCTATCCACCAACGTGGGCTTTACCTCCCAGCCTTTCAACATCTCCTTTAAAATTATCCTGTTGGTGGCGTTATCATCAACCACCAAGACCTTTAAACCTTTTAACTGAACTAACTCTATAGGTATTGTTTCGACTATTTCTCCCTCGGAAACGGTTGATCGAATATCAAAATGAAACGTGCTGCCTTGTCCCACTTCCGACTCCACCCAGATTCTACCGCCCATCAGGGAAACCAACCTGGAGCATATGGTCAGCCCTAATCCGGTCCCGCCATATTCACGGGTAGTGGAGCCGTCGGCTTGAGTGAACGGTTCAAATATTCTTCCTTTTTTATCTTCCGGAATACCGATTCCGGTATCTCTGACGCTGAAATGGAGCGCTACCTCATCATTTGTCTGAGAAGATAACTCAACCTCTAAGACCACCTCGCCAGCGTCGGTAAATTTTATTGCATTCCCGATAAGATTAAGGACAACTTGTCTTATTCTAGCCGGGTCGCCGAGTAACCTGTCTGGAACATCGGGTTGAATTCGGTAGGCCAGCTCCAACCCCTTTTCATGGGCTTTGACGGCTAAAGCTTTCATCATGGCCCCCAAGCTGTCCCGCAATTTAAAATCAATATTATCGACATCCAATCGTCCGGCTTCGATTTTAGAGAAGTCAAGAATGTCGTTAATCAGCGACAACAACGTATCGGCGGAGATCTTGACCATATCCAGATAGTCTCTTTGCTCCAGAGAAAGCACCGTCCCCAGGGCCAGTTCGGTCATGCCGATGATGCCGTTCAAGGGGGTCCGGATTTCGTGGCTCATATTGGCCAAAAAATTGCTCTTGGATCGGCTGGCTTCCTCTGCCGTCTGCTTGGCCTGTCGGAGTTCTTCTTCCATCTGCTTACGTTTGGTAATGTCTGTTGAAGTAGCGATCAGGTTGACAATTTCCCCGTCTGCATTTCTTATTGGGGTGACCAGTAAATCAATCCAGATTGTCTGTCCGTTTTTATGAATGTATCGCTTTTCCAGCCGGTATGAATCTGTCCGGCCGGCCAACAAGTCAGCCCTATGTTTTTTAGAAATATCGATATCATCCGGATGCGTCAGGTCTAC
>JADFYC010000161.1 GCA_015233295.1 Deltaproteobacteria bacterium
TAACTATGGATAAGGCGATACTGTTAATTTAGATACACCTTTTGTTATAATTGTTACCATAATAACTAAGAGTGGGGACCACTATATCAATTTTATATCTCGCAGATTAGTTTTGCAAGAAGCTACTGTTTATAGAAATATTTTTCTGGCCGACGTTAACGGCAAGCTGTTTATAGACTCCACTGGAGGCTCGTCGGTGGGCATAGAACTGGCTAAGCATCCAGGATATCGGGTTAATGTTGAGAAAGCCCGGCAAGGTCAACTTTGGATCAGCGATGTGCAGAAGTCTCCGGCTACAGGTACTCCGGTGATCTTGATTACCTCGCCTATCGTTGAAGACGGAAAATACGTCGGGATGCTGGGGACCCCCATAGAACTTTTTAATTTTTCAGAGTCGTTCATTGGAAAGGTTAAGATAGGTCGAAGCGGCTATATGTTCATGTTGGACGGCAAGGGGAAAACCCTGGCCCACCCCGACAAAAAACTCATTCTGAAGTCAGACGTTGCGGAATATGATTTTGGGCGGAACATGCTGGCCAAAAAAAATGGGATGCTTGGATATAACGTGCAAGGGGAAGAGCAAATCTCCTATTTCGCCACATATGAAAAGAAAGCGTGGTTGGTGGTGGTCACTGTGGCCAAAGCAGACTTCCTCGGTCCGGCCAAAAGAATCAGGAACCTTTCAATTATTTTCGGAGGTCTGGCTGTATGTCTGCTTTCACTGGTGATTTGGTTGATTTCTACCAGCGTCTTTAAAGTCATCAACCGGGCGGTCGTTGGTTTGAATGAGGGCAGTGATCAGGTGGCCGGTTCGTCCGTTCAGGTGTCGTCGGCCAGTCAAATGCTGGCTGAGGGCACCTCCACCCAGGCCGCGTCCATTGAACAGACCTCTTCATCCCTGGAGGAAATGTCTGCCATGACCAGGCATAATGCTGATAACGCCAGCCAGGCCGATAACCTGATGAGAGAGACGAAACAAATTGTCGGCGCGGCGGACTCCTATATGACGCAACTGACCGCGTCCATGGAAGAGATTACTAAGGCCAGTGATGAGACGTCAAAAATTATCAAAACCATCGACGAGATCGCCTTCCAGACGAATTTGCTGGCCCTTAATGCCGCGGTGGAAGCGGCCAGGGCCGGTGAGGCAGGAGCCGGATTTGCCGTAGTGGCCGACGAGGTGCGGAATTTGGCTATGCGGGCGGCCGCGGCGGCCAAAAACACTGCCGGGTTGATCGAAGATACGACTAAGAAAGTTGGCGACGGAGCGATATTGGTTATAAAAACAAACGAAGTATTCCAGGTGGTTTCGGAAAAATCGGCCAAAGTGGCTGAGTTGGTCGGAGAGATTGCCGCCGCCTCTTCAGAACAGGCTCAGGGATTAGATCAAATTAACCGGGCGATGGCAGAACTGGGCGAAATCACGCAGCAAAACGCGGCCACAGCCGAAGAGTCCGCTTCGGCTTCTGAGATGATGAGAGCCCAGGCCTTATCTATGAAAAACATTGTGACGGAATTGGCCACAATCGCGGGAGGCGGGCACACCGGAAACATCGCACCATAATTCAAATGGCCAAGAGAGAAACGCTTTCCAGACAAGACCGCCATGAGGACTTCGATCAGGCCGCGATGGTCCACCTCTCCGTCGTTTCAAGCGAAGCGAGAAATCTTAACCTCGTTGCCTGATTCAACAGTATTGGCCTCTCCTCTAGGGGTTCCGAGGGTCGGGCTGATGCAGGCCGTAAAGCTTCAGTCGTTTGCGCAACGTGGGGCGGGAGATCCGAAGCAACCGGGCAGCGGCCGATAAATTACCCTTGGTTTCGACCATGGCCTTGAGGATATGAGTCTTCTCCAAATCATCCAGGGAAGCTAATCCCGTTATTGGAGGCAGGTCCCTGGGCGAAGCGGCCAGGACGGTTTTCAAAGCATCGGCCAACAGGACCGACCCCCGAGATTCTACGACCGACTTAATCAGAACGTTTTTTAATTCCCGGACGTTGCCCGGCCAGGAATGATTTCTTAAGACGGCGTAGGCCTTATCTTCCACCTGGGTCACTTTGGCGCCCAAGTCGCGATTAATTTTATGGAGAAAAAACCTGACCAACTCCGGCAGATCATCCAGCCTCGACCGTAACGGCGGCACGGAGATAGTGATCACTCTGAGCCGGAAAAGCAAATCCTGTCGAAATCGGCCTTGGGTCGCCAGGTCACACAAGTCGCGATTGGTCGCGGCGATGATTCGGGCTTGGGATAGGATGGCCTTAGTCCCACCGACCCTGGTGAACTCGCTGTATTCCAAAAAGCGCAGCAGCTTGGCCTGAAGCGGCAGCGGCAGGTCGCCGACTTCGTCAAACAAGATGGTGCCTTCACCAGCCAGCTCTAAACGGCCTTTCTTGGTTTCCACGGCACCAGTGAAGGCCCCCCGCTCGTAACCGAAAAGTTCGGATTCAAACAGATTATCCACCAGGGTGGTGCAGTCCACCGTGACGTAGGGCTGGTCACTAACGAGTGAAGACTCGTGGATGACTCGGGCGATGAGTTCCTTACCGGTGCCGGTCTCCCCCTCGACCAAGATCGTGGCCCGGTTGCGGGAGACCAGCCCGATGGTCTTGAACAAAGCCCGCATGGCCGGAGTTTTCCCGACTATTTGATGACGCACGCCGGATTCCTGATCGTCTTGCAGATGGGGGATGGCATGAACTTTATCGGCGATATGCAGGCTCTTGGTCACGGCATGGTCTAGTTCGTCCACGTCAATCGGTTTGTGGATGTAATCATAGGCGCCCTGACGCATGGCCTCAATGGTTGTTTCCATGTCGTGGTAGGCCGTGATCATTATCACTTTGGCGTCATGGTCGGTCTCCATGATCCGCTTGAGGATGTCCAATCCCGAAATATCAGGCAGCCGGATGTCCAAAATGATCACTTGGGGGTGATACTTGTGGTAGGCGGCCAGTCCTTCCGTCCCGGTGCCGGCTGCCTCTACCGCCAATCCCTTCTCGCTCAGATACATGTCCAGGGATTCTCGAATAGAAGTCTCGTCATCTATAATCAAAACCCGTTTTACCGGTGGCATGGCAACCTCAACACAAAAGCAGCGCCGCGGCCTTTTCGGCTACGCACATCCACTTGACCGGAGTGAGCGTCCAGGATGCGTTTGACGTTGCTCAGCCCCAGACCATGGCCTTGACTCTTGCTGGTATAAAAAGGAGTGAAAAGGTGGGCCACTTGATCCTGGTCGATGCCGGGACCGGTATCCCTGACGCCCAGTTCCAGATGACGATTTTCCTTGCGTCCAGCCTTGGTCCAGATGGTGATGCGGCCACCTTCCGGAGTGGCTTCGATGGCGTTGAGCAAAAGGTTTATCACGGCCTGCTCCAATTTCCCGGCATCGAGTTGAATTAATGGAATGACCTTCGAGTACCGTTCAATTATGGTTATTCTTTTTTCTTGGGCCTTGACTTCGAGCAGATCTACGCAACCCTCGGCCAGCACGGATAGGTTCACCGGGGCCAGAGAGATGGTCATCGGCCGGGCGGTGTCCAGAAGTTGGTGCAAGATGACCTCTAACCGGGAGACCTCATGGACGATTATTTCCAGGCGGCGGCGGTCATAGCCGCCTAAGTAAAGTTTCCGGGCCAGGATCTGCAAATTCATTTTAATGGAGGACAATGGATTCCTGATCTCGTGAGACAGGGAAGCCGACAGATGTCCGACATAGGCCAACCGCTCATGCTCTCTAACTTTGGATTCCATGGCGACACGTTCGCTGATGTCGCGACAGATCCCGATCAACATCGGTCCCTCACCCAAATCCACGACGCCGGCCTTGACCTCCGTCGCCGCCTTTTCTTGGGGTACGCCCAACCGGATGTATTGCATTTGCTTACCTGCGGAGCGGCCTTCGAGAACCCGCAAGTAGGATTCCAGCAAGCGCTCCCGACACTCAGGAGAGGCGAAGGACAAGAATGACCGGCCTAAGGCTTCCTCCAGTGTAGTTCCGTGCATGCGGCAGAAAGCCTGATTGGCAAATAGAATCCGCTGATCTTGAAGCACGAAGTAGCCGTCGTTGATTTCCTCTACCAGAGCCTTGTACCGCCGCTCGCTGGCAGCCAGTTCGGCGGTCTGAAGGTTAATCTCCCGCTCCAGGTTTTCGGCATGTTCCCGCAGGCTCCGTTCGTGCATCCGTTGAAAGTAGTCGGAAAAACGATGAATTGTATAGGCCAGGCAAGCGTTGATCGGTTCCAGCGATTGGGCCAGGAGGTCGTGGAGTCCGAAAGCCGTTAGCCTCCTAATCACAATGAACCGGAAAAGCTCAAAAGCCCTCTGGACATCGGACAGGGGAAAGCCGGCTGATAGACGTAATATGGTGATGTAATTAATAAAATTTTCAATCCGGGTGAACCGGCAAGAACTCAGGACTTCATAATTGGCTTCAAAAGCTTCCGTGATGGTGCCGATCAGTTCTCCCCGGAAACGTTGCCGGTAGAACGACGACAGGACCGAAATCTGCTCCACCCAGTCATCTATGATGTCTTGCCGTTGTTCACGGAGCCATTGAAGCACCATCTGAGACGCGGGACGGCAGGACTCAGGTGGGAGCGAGACGTGATCTGAGTCCGGCCCGGAATCAAGCCCGGAGACCGGGTGAGGCTGCATAACTACCTCCACCAGGGTAAAAAGAAAAGATGCGGGGATGGTTCATCGGAAATGGAAAATTGAATTTTTAAATATACCATATTTTACATCTGATGATCAACCTCCGGCAAAAACACAATCAGGGCAACGAGGCGATGAAATGGGCCGGCTTGCTGTTTTTAGACCAATGTCATTGATTATCGGGGTAGTCCATCGCCCGAATTTATTTAACTCGGTTAATTCAAACAGGCCCCACAGCGCAGCCTTGGCCCGCAACCACAAAGACAATGATTCCCACCTTGTCATTCCGAACGAATGTGAGGAATCTTAAGATTTCTCGCTTCGCTCGAAATGACAATAGAGGGCCGGCATTAGCGGGAATTCTTTCTTTAATCATTAACATTAGTTTTAATCCGGATGAGACCTGACCGCTCACCAAGAGGCCCTCACAAATGTTACGGTCATGTGAAATTTTCAATCGTGGACTAATTTTCAATTGATTGTCACCATGCTGTCACAATGTTCGTCTATCTTCCCATCAGTCTTTAACGCTTTGATCAACTCAAACCACCTGGGTATCACTCTATTGAATAAGAGGTTAAAATGATGAATTTGGAAATTGTTAGGGATGATGAGGAAATCAATGCCGACCGGGTTGGTTTTGATTTGTCCGCTCCTTCGGGAAGGCCGTTACACGATTGCTTTGACTCATTCCGTTCCGTCAACATAATTGCATTAGTGATTAACGAATATCATCTCTTCGAATATCTTTACGGCCTTCAATTTATCAGAACTATAGAAGAAATACTCAAAGAATCATTGCAAATGGCGATGACTCCCATCAAGGACAAAACTAAGAGTGTCCTTGACATCCTGACCATGGTCAATGGGGAGTACCTGATCCTATTTCCCAATCCACCTGAAGAGGCCGTTAATTTGCCCGACGAAGCCTATGCTTTGAAATTAGGTATCCAAAACGAAATTAATAAAAAAGCCATCCAGTTGACCGGCCAGAAGATCGAGTTGGGCGTCGGGTATGCCGTGATAGTTAATTGCGAGGATCGGCAAAAGCGAAAAAGAAGCTATTTGAAGGCCATGAACGACGCCAGATGCTTGGGACGCCGGAATCTTGATATCAATGAACTGAAAGTGGCCCATCAGTTCCGGGAAATCCTGGAAGCTGGTCGGATAGCCGCCCATTACCAGCCTATTTTCGATATGGTTTCCGGTCGGATTATGGGCTGGGAGGCCTTGAGTCGAGGCCCGGAAGGGACGTCCTTTTATTCCCCCTTGATGCTATTTGATATAGCAGAACAACTGGGTCTCATTTTTGCCCTGGAAAAGCTTTGCCGTGAAAAAGCGATTAACAGATTGGGACGGATATCCAACGAGGAAAAGCTGTTCCTGAATATTCACCCGCGCACGGTGGTCGACCCCAGTTTCAGTCCCGGAAAGACTCTTGAACTCATCACCCGCGTTGGTCTGACCCCGGAAAATGTGGTCTTTGAAATTACAGAGCGCCACAGCATAAAGGATTTTGCACTGTTTCACCAGACCATTGATCATTATCGCAGCCAGGGGTTTAAGGTGGCCTTAGACGACATGGGGACAGGATATTCCGGTTTGTCCAACATTGCAGAGTTGAGGCCTGATTTTATCAAGATCGACATGTCCTTAGTCCGGGGGATCGATAGAAACCCGACCAAACGAGCGTTGTTGGAAACATTCATTACTTTTGCCAATAAAATCGGGTCCAAGATCATCGCCGAAGGGATTGAAACGAAGGCTGAAGCAAGTTGTTTAATCGATATCGGGACTCACTTCGGCCAAGGTTTCTATCTAGGTAAGCCGCAATACCCTAAGTCTGAACTCAATTTCAATATGGAAGAACTCCGCCTTATCAACATGGAATCACTTGGCAGACTAACCTGCTCCGTTCCAATCGGGCAGCTATCTGAGATTGTCGAACCTATCGACCCGGCAGATCCTGTTCGCTCTGCCCAGATTTGCTTTGAAAAGGATCGTACTCGGGCCAGCATTGTGGTAGCCACAAAGGGAAAGCCGCTGGGTTTGATTATGGATTATCATCTGGGTCGAAAATTATCCGGTCTATATGGAGTTCCGCTCTATTATAACCGGCCGATTTCCATAATCATGGATCCAAACCCACTGATAGTCGACAAAGTCACGCCTTTGGAACAAGTGGCTAAAATGGCCATGTCCCGGGATAAGCTAAAAACGTACGACGACATCATCGTCACCCAAAATGAACTCTTGCAGGGGGTCGTCTCCGTCCAAAAAATCCTCGACCATTTAGCCAAGGTAAATATCGAAATGGCCAAGGGGACAAACCCTCTCTCCGGCTTGCCTGGGAATGTGGCGATTGAAAGAGAACTAGAGAATCGGCTCAAGCAAGACCAACCATTCGCTCTGATTTACGCAGATCTCGATAATTTTAAGGTCTATAACGACACCTATGGGTTTAAAAAGGGTGATCAGATTATTTTGCTGACGGCCAAGATTTTGGACTGGGCCGGCAAGCGGCATGGGCATCGAGATGATTTCCTGGCCCATATCGGGGGTGACGACTTTGTCCTGATTACTTCACCGGAGTCAGCCGAACGAATCTGTCTGGGCGTAGTGCGTCTCTTTAAACGATTGTCAGGCGCCTGTTATAATGCCAGTGACCAGGAGCGCGGCTGGATCAGGGCTAAAGGACGGGACGGACAGGATAGGGAGTTTCCCTTAGTTTCAATTTCCCTGGCTATTGTTGATTGCTGTGGAAAATGCACCCTGGTCGATATCGGCGAACGGTCTGCCGAAGTGAAGAAATACGCCAAAAGCAAGCCTGGAAACTGTTTTGTCCGAGACCGACGAGCCCCACTAGGTACTAA
This sequence comes from Deltaproteobacteria bacterium, assembly GCA_015233295.1. GTDB lineage: Bacteria > Desulfobacterota > JADFXK01 > JADFXK01 > JADFXK01 > JADFXK01. The sequence continues at coordinate 7,533 of JADFYC010000161.1, forward strand.
AGAAACTCAACTTCCGGTATAGACAAAGCCGGGCCGGAGGCTCTCAAGAATCCATAATCCGGCTTATAGAAGACCGACATCACCTCAGAAATGAATGATTCACGGGATAACCAGGAGGTTATATGGCGACATTAGGTATCGTTAATGCTGAGGAGGACAGCCGAGACATGTACCTCGACGAATTAACCGAAGAGGGACGTTTCGTCGCGGCTCTCCCTTCAGGCTTGTACTTGCGAGAGTCTTTGGAGTCTCTTTTGCCTGACGTGATGGCGTTGGACATCATGTTGGGGCGGGGCTAGCGCGATTAACTTACTGCTGTGAATTATGCAGAATAGTGTTTGCAACATCTTCTCGGGCGTGCGTTCTTCTTTTCTACCGAGTCCTGCCTGGATGAATTGACAAGTACGGGTGGCCCCGGAGTAAATAACGGCGCCTCGGGAAGCACCAAAAAGGGCTACCGGATACTAATTAGCCGGTTATCCGATCCGCAAGAGCTGAAGACTCTGCGGGTTTTTTTTGGGCCGGGGATGGCGACTATTCACTTGACAGGACTGCTCACCTGGAGCTTCAAAAGCCGCGGCCGTG
>JADFYC010000162.1 GCA_015233295.1 Deltaproteobacteria bacterium
TTGGCCTTGGACCCCCTTCCTGACGGCATCCGTCTGATGGCCCTTAAACTCTATGACCGGAGTCATCCGGAACACCTGACCATCTCCCTTAACACCCAAACCTTCATGCTGAAAAAAGACTAACCGGAGGAGCGTTTCTCCCGGCCTGGAGCATTCTGGTCAAAGCGTTAGAGACGTGTTTCCGGCACCTCTCTAATGCCGCGACAGTTCAAACCTTAAATACTTCTGCCGGGCGCTCGGAGCAGGCCCAGCGGGGAAATATTTCAAATTCATCTAATTGTGTCAGCCCGCGGCCCGGTTTCCCCATCGGTTTACCTCGTAATTAAATTCTTATATCAGTGGGTTTCCCGTCTGCAAAAAATATCATATTGATATGATCCGGCAGGGATTCTAATGTTGACTCCCGGCGGCCTCTCTTGTTGTCTGAACTGTGATTAAACTGATTGTGCTGAATGACTATGATAAAATCAGACCAGAGACGTCTCAGTCGGCGTAGGAAAACCATCGTAGTCAATCATTTAATCAATGTAATCACGGTTCAGACAACAAGAGAGGCCACAGCCCAGGAAAACGCGGGAGCAGGAGTTTAAAATGAGAAAAGTTGGTGATCTGGTTGATTGGGCGGGGGCTGAATTTAAGTCGGATTCACGCTTTTGAAAAAAAAAATTAGAGAAAATGGTTGCAAAGAAAAAATCCTATCTTAAGATGGTAAAAGGTAAGTACGGTACCGGGTCACGCGGCGTGGCCACCCAAGATAAAGAAATCAAACCCCCTCGGGACTAACACCGGTTATAAAATATGGCCTTGTTCGGCTCACCCAAAGGAAAAAAGCCTTCCAACGCCGACTTAGACAAGAAAGGCATTGTTGCTGTTTTGTCTCGAGTGTTGACCAGTGTCCTGATGAGGGTCCGTGGGATGGCCCTGTCTAAAGACCAGGCCAACGTGTTCATTGAAGGATTCGACGCGGCCGGCCGGGTCAGACTCAAGACCTCCGCCCCGGTAGTTCGTGGCTCAGAAATTACTATTTTTTTCTTTAATGTCGATTCAGATGGGATTAAACAGCCGAGTAAACTAGATCTGGTCATCGATTCCGTCAACAACGGGATCTGTCTGGCCACCCCGGCCGGCCCCATTATGCCGATCGAACGGCGGAGTTCCTACCGGCTGCCCGTGGACGACTATCCTTTCTACCGCCAGAGAGTTCGACTGTCCGTTAATGAACTACCGATGAAGGTTATAGATATCTCAGGAGGCGGGGCCCGCTTTGAAGCTAAATTTACAGATTTGAAAAAGGATGATGATGTCACGGCGTCCTTAATTATACAGGATCAATCATTTGTTATTCCGGCTACCGTGGTCAGTGTGGTGAGCCGGGAACGGGCTAAGGACCTTAGAATCAAATTTAACCATAAGACAAAAATATCCCAGGACAAAATAGAGGGGCTCATTTTCAAATTGCAGCAAGGGAAACTGGCCGAAGAACTTGAAGTCGGACCGATCAACCAGTAATTCCCTTAAGCCCGGCCGGCCGGCGAGGGTTATTATTATCGTGAATGATCCGGGCATGACCTATCCCTGTCCGCCGTCGGTGACCTGTTCCCAGTCTCCTTGTCTAAAAAACCTTCCCTGACGTATCCTCCTGGAGGCTTTGAAACTCTATGCTCGTAATCAAAGCTCCTGACTAATTTTTCTTAACGCCGCGGCGGAGCTGCTTCCTTGCCCCATTTAAGATCAAGAGCCTCCTATCTCACATGAGGTACCCCGGATGACCAGTGATAAGACCGTGATCCTGAAAGCCTTCAGGCCCAAGATAATGATAGTTGAGGACGATTTCCTCTTTTCTTCCAGTCTCAAGATCATCGTCGAGAGGCTGGGCTATCTAGTATGCTGCGTCGTTGACTCTGGCGAGGAAGCAGTCAGGAAGGCGGAGACGGAAAGACCCGATCTAATTCTCATGGATATCTTGTTAGCCGGTCAGATGGACGGTATTGACGCGGCGGCGCAGATCCAGGCGCACCTTGAGATTCCCATTGTTTTCACCACTGGTTGGGTGGATGAAAAATTATTACAGCGAGCCAAACTCACCTATCCTGCCGGATACCTGCTTAAGCCTTACGAAAACCGGCAAATAGAGGTTACTTTAGAAATAGCTCTCTATGTCTCCAAGGTAGAAGCGGAGCGCCGGAAAGCCGACCAGGCGGTCAAGGAAGCCTTGACCTTCAACCAGCGGGTCATTGACACCTCGCCCAACCTGGTCTACATTTTTGATTTACAAGAGCGGCGGAATGTTTTTGTGAATCAAATGGCTAAGCCGATTCTTGGATACGAGCCGGCCGAAATTCAAGGCCTGGCCTCTAAGTCATTACGGCAAATCCTTCACCCCGATGATTTCGCGGCTTCGGCTGAGCATTTGGCCGGGTTCGACAAAGCCAACGATGGTGAGGTGTCGGAACACGACTATCGGATAAAACATGCCGACGGCCGATGGGTTCTACTTCATAGCCGTGAATTGCTCTTTTCACGCACTAAAGATGGCCGCCCACATCAAATTTTGGGCACTGCCCAAGACATTACCGAGCTGAAACGGGCTGAAGACGCGTTGCTTGAGATTCAGCGGCACGATACCTTCCTGGCCGACCTGCTGGAGACTTCCGGCCAGCCTTTTGCTATCGGTTATCCCGACGGGAAGCTCGATGCGTTCAATACCGCTTTTCGCCGGCTCATCGGCTATAGCAGAGAGGAACTGGCGACCATAGACTGGGGTCGTGACCTGACCCCGCCGGAATGGCTACCGGGAGAACTGGTAAAGCTGGAGGAACTGCACCGGACGGGTCAGCCGGTGCGGTATGAAAAGGAGTATATCCGCAAAGACGGCTCCCGCGTTCCGGTCGAGCTTCTGGTCCACCTGGTCAGAGACGAGGGCGGTCAGCCGATCTACTATTACGCCTTTGTGACGGATATTACCGACCGCAAACTGGCCGAACATGCCCTGGTCAAAGCCAAAATAGAAGCTGAATCAGCCAACCGGGCCAAGAGTGAGTTTTTGGCCAACATGAGCCACGAAATCCGGACACCGATGAACGCCATCATAGGGATGCTCCGGCTCGCCCTGGAAACCGATCTTAACCCTCAACAGAGGGAATATTTAGAAGCCGTAGAAAAGTCATCCGGTCACTTGCTTATAATTATAAATGATATCTTAGACCTATCCAAAATAGAAGCCGGAAAGTTTGAACTCGTCCCCGGCGTTTTCCAGTTGCGCCCCAGCCTGGCCAATATCATGGGTATCCTCTCGTCCAGGGCGGAGGAAAAAGGGATAGAGTTGATCTATCATTTCAAACCCGAGATAGATGATACCTTGGTCGGAGACGTCTCCCGGCTAGGGCAGATAATCTACAATCTGGTCGGCAATGCCATAAAATTCACCACGGAAGGCGAGGTCCTGTTACAGGTGGGGATTGAAAGCTGGACGGATGAGGAGGTGGTCCTTCGTTTCGCAGTTACGGATACCGGCTGCGGCATCCCCTTGGACAAGCAGCAGGCCATATTTGCTCCCTTTGCCCAAGCTGATGCCTCGACCACCAAGAAATACGGCGGAACGGGGCTCGGACTGGCTATTTCAAAGCGGTTGGTTCAAATGATGGGTGGTGATGTTTCGGTAAATAGTGAACCCAATCAGGGCAGCACCTTCGAATTCACCTCACGGTTCAAGCGGAATCACCTCCCGGAAGCAGAGGTGCAGCCCCCACCGGCTAAGGACATCCGACCCGCCCCAGACGCTGTAGCCAAGCCCGTGGGCGCCTTGCGGATACTCCTGGTCGAGGACAATCTGGTTAACCAAAAGTTGGCGTTGGTTCTGTTGGAAAGACACGGGCACACGGTGGTTATCGCCGGTGACGGGCAAAAGGCTTTAGCCGCCTGGGAGAAGGAGCCTTTTGATATTATCTTGATGGACATCCAGATGCCGGTGATGGATGGTTTGAAAGCCACGGCCGCCATCCGGGCTCACGAACGGCAGACCGGCCGACACATCCCCATCGTGGCCATGACCGCCTACGCCATGACGGGCGATAAACAGCGGTGCATAGACGCCGGGATGGACGATTACCTGTCCAAGCCGATCAACATCCAGGAATTATATCAAGTCATCGCCAGAACGACGAAGACCTTGGCCGATTGAACAGATGAGCCGGCCTAAATTTTGCAACACGGCCGTCACGGCAGGGCGATTTGTTGAGACCTACCGGATGGGTGACCCAGGTCGCCCTTTCTGGGCCTATTTGTAATCGGCCATGAAAAAAATGTGGTTACCCCTAAATCCATCATCAACGAGGTGAAAGAAATGTCGCAGGGAGTTCTGCCTTTCAGATACGAGGGAGAGAGGAGCGATACCGGTATGACCTCTCTGGCCGGGTTGCCGGTGTATTTAGACTTGGCCCATGTACTGGGGATGTCTGAAGCAATAGACAAACATCTTCAGGTTAGGGATTAATTTAAAATAACTTCCTTATTAAACACCAGATTGTGGTCTGATCTGATAGTTCCATTCGCCGTGAAACTCGTTTGACACAAGAAATATGTTCTTGAACTCATCGTCTGATACTTTAATCCCTTTTTTATACTCCCGCTCATCTAATTGGTAACGTAGAAAAATTAAGGCGAGAAGCCCTTTGGGTATCTTTGTCTATAATTGGCCTAAAACTTGGAGATATTCGTTACCATCGGATTTGTTATCGACTGTTAACGCCAAATCATAACATGTATTTCATATTTTGCTTCTGCCTGAGGCTGAAAAAAGTGCATCTCAGACCAGGCGGTGGATTTGGGAATAACGTCTGTGCTGGATTTGCCGAACCGGGGCTGATGCTGACTATCATGGGAGTATAAATCACATTCCCCTACCCTTTGGCTTGACGGGAAGGCAAATTTGTGCAAATTTACGGACCGATAAAGGTCATCTTTTTTTGGGGAGGGTCAGAGAAAAATGAAGACAGAATGCCCATCATGTAAAAGTAAGGGCAGTATTCCTGACGATAAGATTCCGCCCGGCGGGGCCAATGTCAACTGCCCAAAGTGACAGACTAAATTTAGGGTCACCAGAATAGACGGGGGAAAAACAGCAACAGGGTCAGGATGTTTCAACGGAAGGACTTCAATCTATACTACTCCAACTTTGGTTTTTCCTGGCATGGTTTGTGCTTAGATGATCTGAAAATTTTAGGAGTCCCACGGTAGAGCCGGGGCTTCAGGATTATCTGAGGCTGTACCAAAAAAATTTGGGGGGAAAATAACCATTGATTATAATAAATCAAATAAGTTATTTGAAAAAATGGGGATATGGAACCGCACAGGATCAGTATTTAAGACTTTACTCCAATCCTAAGATGATTTCATACCTAACCCAACTTATCTTCATCATTAGTTTAATTGTCATAATCACGGTTGTTTGGTGCGGAATTCATCGGCGCACTAGTCTGGCGACCTGGCGTACCCCGATAGGTTATGATAAAGACCATTTGTTTTTTTTGGGTGTCGAAAAATCTTATATGTCGGGCGAAGCTTCCCTTTGGAAGTGGAAGTTTATTAAAAATTTAAATACCCCATTTGCAGCTAACTGGAACGATTACCCAATAACGGAAAAAGTAATCTTTGCCATGACCGGATGGCTGGGGCGAATATTGGGTCTCTTCGCCGCTAATAATATCGCTATCCTCCTTTCACATATCTTGGCCGCTTTAACATTTTGGTGGGTAGCTCAAAAATTAAAATATCATCATGCTTTTGCGTTTACCGGGGCGCTGTTATTGGCTCTGTCACATACTCTTTTTGACCGACATAAGGTGGGTCACCTTGATGTCGCCTACTTTTGCCATGTTCCTCTGTGCCTTCTGGTAACCTGGTGGTCTATGTCTGAGGATGGCCTAACGAAAAACCGGTCTAACTGGTGGCTATCCGTGACTGTTTCCGTTATTACAGGACTCCTACACCCTTATTACACCGGTCTTTATTTGCAGTTCCTATGTTTTTCAGTTCTGCTTCATTTTGTCCGTAAAAACATGGCTGGTGTTAAAGCCGCTTCTATTTTGATCGCAGTAACAATTCTATCTTTCATGGTTATAAACGCAGACACATTACTCTTTAATCTTATTTATGGAAGAAATTATTTCGCTGTAGACAGGCAGTTAAGTGACTTAGAGATTTATGCAATGAAAATTCCAGAATTAGTTATGCCGCCTGCCCATCATCGTTGGGCATGGTGGGCGAATTTTGCCTATGAACATTATTTTAACCTATTAATTCTGAAAGGTGCTTGGAAACATTCTTATATAGGCGTGGTGGGAATAGCAGGTTTACTTTGGTTAATGGGCCTGAGTGGTTACAGGTTTTTACAGGGAAAACTTAATGCCATTCCAATTCAAGCCTATCAAGTTATTTGGATAATTATTTTCTCTCTTTCTGGGGGGATAAACTTTTTACTTGGGGTATTATGTGATTTTTATTTATTTCGGGATACAAATAGATATTGCATCTTCATTTTAACGATATGTTTACTATTTATAGCAAGACAACTTTCTCGTTATTGTCCTCGAAAGTTAGCCTGGCCTGTCGGAATCGCATTATTAATCTTGGGCTTATGTGATCAATTACCTATCGCCACCTCGCCTGCCTTTATTGAACAGAACCAAAAAATAGTGACCTCGGATAAGATGCTAGTGGCGAAGATGGAATCTGTGCTACCGTCCAACTCTATGGTTTTTCAACTACCGGTGATGGATTTTCCAGAGGTACCACCGATCCATGGAATGGCAGATTATGAACATTTTCGCCCCTATTTTTTTTCTAAAGATACAAGATTTTCCTATGGTTCTAATAAAGGCCGCCAAAGTGATATCTGGCAAAGAGAAGTCGCCAAACTCCCGCCGAAGGAGATGGCGAGTGCCTTAGAAAACTATGGCTTCTCAGCAATTTATATAAACCGAAAAGGATACTTAGACCTAGGGCGAGAATTGTTGAACCGGCTCACGGAAGCTGGCAAACCGACCATAGCTAGTAGTTCTTTTGGTGACTTGGTCGTTGTCCGACTATTTCCGTCTACCGCTCCAATCCTCCCCCATTCACCAAACATATCTCTGCCCAAATTTATAGCGGGCTGGTCAGCAGATGAAGGATCACATAGATGGTCAATATCCCAAATCGGGGATGTTGCATTATACAATTACGGACAGGGCGTTGCAACGGTGTCCGTAAAGTTCATGTTAGGGACTTTAAAACCTAGAAGAATGAGCATTTATTTCAATTCTAAACTGATTCAGACAGTGGTATTGATGCCCGATAAGGAAGTTGACGTCAATTTAATGAATCTATCTTTTATTCCGGGCAACAATTTTCTCCGATTACATACTGATATTCCGGCAGATATTCCTAATAATGGCGACACAAGAAACCTTTCCTTTCGGATAATGGCGTTCTCCATTATCTAAGGCCATGATGTCGAGGGCCAGGATAATCGACCATGCTGAAGAAATTCGGGGCCAGCTTATTTGACCACCTTCCGACCCTCTATCCGTCAAGGCCCTGGCGGCGACGGCAGCGGTGGCAGGTGCGATGAACTGCCCTTCTTTTACCCGGCCCGGCGCACTTTGCAACTGCCGGAGGTGGCAAGACGAAGGAAAGAAATTGAAATGGGCCGGCTGAGAATCTGGCCTATTTCTTCCTATACGTTTTTGTCACCCGCTGTTACTTGACCAGTTTAACCACCTTGTCTTGCTTCGGCTTCAGTAACCCGGCGCTGAGTTCAGCGGCTTGCCGGACCCGTTGGTCTGATAGATGAGCGTACCTGGCCGTGGTGTTGGTCTGCTTGTGGGTCAGCAACCTCCACACTGTGTAAAGGTCTACCCCATTGCCGACCAGGTGACTGGCGAAGTCCAGTGGAAGGGAACATGCTGAATAGGAAAAGAAAGGAACATCTTCAGGCCGTTTTTTCTTTATCCGGATTTGACACCGTGAGATTAACCAAACTCTTCCGGCAATCCGACAGACGGTGATTTGCAATCGATTGTAAACAGACGATGGGCGGGTGAGTTTTCCCT
>JADFYC010000163.1 GCA_015233295.1 Deltaproteobacteria bacterium
TTTTGACCACCGGGTCCAGAAATCTGGAGCCATATGTGGACGAGGCGGCCCGGGCCGGGGTCCGGCTGGTGGTCCGGGTGCTGCCTCATCGGGAATCGCGGGCGGCCTGTCACGCGGCGAGGATCCCGGATGATAATATCATCACCGGCCGCGGACCGTTTACTGTGGCGGATAATTTAGCGGTTTTGCGGCGGTTTGACGTCGGCGTCATGGTCACGAAAGATAGCGGCGCGGCGGGCGGGGTGCTCGATAAATTAGCCGCGGCCAAGACGGCGGGGTGTAAGGTGGTGGTGGTGGCCCGGCCGGAGGATACGGCGGCTCCGTCGTTTACTACCGCGGCCGAACTGGTCACGGCGCTCTCTGCCCGGTAGTGTCTCGGCGGGAGGGCAATCACGAGGTGAAACTCACAACCTGAGCGGAGGGACCAGGATGAATGCCAAAAAGATGCTCATTGTGGATGACGAAGCGCCGATGCGGGATGTGCTGAACCGCTACTTCACCAGACGCGGCTATCTCGTCCGGTCGGCTGAAAACGCCTTGCAGGCTCTGGACATCCTTAAAGAGGATAGATGCCAGGTGATGTTGCTGGACTTGAACATGCCCGGGATGAATGGATTGGAGCTTTGCCGAAAAATTAGAAGGGCTTTTCCCATTGCCTGCATCTTTGCCATCACCGGCCAGAGTTCCCTGTTTGAACTGGCCGATTGCCGTGAAGCGGGGTTTGACGATTATTTCACCAAACCTTTTGATTTGAATCAAATGTCGAATGCGGTTGAGTATGCCTTTGGCCGGCTGGACAGGTGGAAGAAGAAACAACCGGTTTTGAGTCAACAGCCCGGCCCCGAAGAACCGGACTTGAATGACTGAGCCGGCCGGCCGCAACCAGAACCGAAAGGCCGGCAGCCGACTAGTATCCCAAGGTTTCCCCAACCAGTTTAACATGAATCCGGCCTTTGAGCATATGGCCTTCGATGATGCTCCACATGTTGCAAATGCGCTGGGGGGATCTGCAATCGGCACATATCCCGGTCTCCGTGCAAGGGTTTTTGTAGCCGATCCTGATGGAGTTAACCGGGGCGGCATAATGCTTTACCCTGGCTATGGCCGACTCCAGGTCCGGTGCGACCTTGTTCATCCCGACCACCAAGATCACCTTGTGAGGCCCAAAGATCATGGCCGCGGCGCGATTGCCCATACCGTCGAGGTTGACCAATTTCCCATCCATGGTGATGGCATTGGTACTGGCCACCATCACATCCGCGGTCAATCCCCGGCGCCGGGCTTCAAAGCTCTCTTCCGGGGAGAGTCCGGGCTGGTATGGGTCGATCAAGGTTACACCGGGCAACTCGGCCAGCCGGTCCCATAGCCCCAGGTTGGTCGTGGTCATAGAGCCGGACCGGTAGACCGTGGCGTCGGGCGGGATCATGGCCAGGACCTCTTGTCCGGCCTGGGCCGCGGTATCGGCGTAGCTCCCTTCCATGCGGCGCTTCTCCAGATTCTGAATGATCACGTCAGCCACCTTCTTGTTCCAGGCCATCTGATGTGTGTCCATTTTTCTCCTTTCATGTGACTGGTTGCTGGTTGCGGGTTACATGTTGCAGGTAAATGGCTAAACTTCACATCTCGCCAAATTTTGCAGTGGTTGAATGTGGGGACCGGCCGTCAGCCGGCGGTCATATTTTTTTTCGGAAAATGGCCAAAAGTCCCTGGGGGATGTAAAATCCAAAAGACAAGACATAGCAAACCGCGCCGGTTACCACCGCGCCTCTGCCGGCGATAAAGAGGCAGCCCCAGATCCACCCTGGGAAGGCATATGTCACTCCATGACTAGCCAGAAACATCAACGACCAGCCGACCCCTGCCAATAATGCCATTTTTGGCACATATTCTCTCAGAAAATCGTCCCTAATTAACTTTAGAGGTAGTATATTATTATGTGCGAGCTATTCCCTCTGTTGAACAAGGCGCCTTAGCTTTAAAAGATACATACATATTGTTACGGCCAGCGTTGACCCGATACTGAAAAAGTATGTCCAATTGGTATTGGGCAAAGGCCATCTTGCAAATTGATGATGTAGACTGGATACGACTCCAGCCGCTGTTAGGAATAACAAAAAGGTTTTCTTAGGATTAAGGTACTGTATAACATAGCCAATCAACATATAGAAGACTATAAACGCAGGTGCCATTAATCGTTCGTTATCAGTCCCAAATCCCGTACTAAAGAGTACTAAACTGACATACAGAAGTAGGTATTTTTTATCTTTAAAAAACATAACCGTGTGTTTAAAAAATATAAAGGGAACAAAACCAACCGGCAGGAATGAATTCACCAATAGCCTTAGAATGATTACGGGTGAATATAGCTTATTTGAATAAGCAAGGAATGCTTGTAATAAGGAATTACCAGTGGTGGCATGAATAGAAAACCTGATTAGAAAAAAGACCAATAGGCCAGGAATTGTTGCCGCCACCGCCTTTTGCCAATTGGTGGATAGCTCTTTCCTTTCCAATAAATATGCAAACACAACAGGTATCGCCAGCATGGATACCTCTTTTGTCGCTGCACCCAATACTAAGGTAATGCCAAAAAGAACCCACTGGTTTCTCCACATAGACAATAATAAGACAGTCATGAAATTTAGCGACAAGATATCGTTGATTTGAAAGTAGTCCCATATGGTAAAACCAAATAAGTGTTTATTAAAAATGAACAGTAAGGCAGTGACTACAGACACGGTAGCGGATAACCCTGTATAACGGAGTAAATAATAAAACTGAACCACGAGGCAAATGGAAAAGGCTACTGCAAGAGCATAAAAGCCCATAGGGTCAGGAATGGGAAGCAGACCTACTAAGAAAGGACCTAGCAATCGATAGGCAAACGGTTTGTAAATGCCCTGGCTTATGTTTGGTGAGGCCAACGCCATCTTTCTATAACTGTGCAAGTCCATTACAGAGAATGATTCGACCGTATAGTTAATCTGACCATATAGCACAACTGCTAAGATGGTAGTGATAAACAATATGGCAAAATTTCTGAAATCCGACGATTTTTGCATATTCATTGAGATATCCCCTGACGATGAAGCCCCCGAGTAATGATTAGATTGATCCGAATAAGATGCGAAGTTTCTGTTTCCTGCCCGCATAATATTCCCTTGGATCGCTTGCCAGAGGCATGCAACTCCTTATATAAACGTCTGAATTAGATTTCTATTGTTTTGATCTAGTTACGGGACAAAAGGTAAATAACAGTCCATAACGTAGTATTATATTATCTAGTTACCATCTCGGTCAATCTTTTTAGCGCTGTTATTAATATGATAGATACTGGACTTTATAAAAAATATTATGACGTTATGTGCTATCACTTCCAACTAAGGGAGATAGGCCATGAAAGAAGTCTTAAGGCTTGGGTCAGCTTTTAAGGCGCATCTGGGTTGGCAGGCCCAGGGGATAGATAAAACTCTTCACGGCTAAGCCGCAAATAGCGAAACCAAAAAAAACAAACGGCATATGCCAGACGATGTAGTTCATATGGGTATGGATGTATGAATGTGCCTTAAAGATAATAAACCACGATAAAGGGGCCAGGATAGAAAACCAGGTTGCAACAATTAAGGCAAGGTGCTTTTGTTTTTCATTTTCGTTAACCCAGTTATTCCCGCGCCGATATAACAGACGGGACATGATCATAAATAATAATATCAGATATAGATAGCGGACTTTGAGTAAGTAGGTAGAAATAATTGGGTTTGAGCAAGGTAGATAATTTGTGGCATCAAAGAACGTGCCTGCCAGATATGTGGCCAGGACACGGGTAGTCCCGGATTCCAAACTGGAAGCAATTTCGGTGGGAAAATTATTTGATATCGTATGTGATATTTCATGGGTCCGCTTTTCAAAAGAATATACAATGTGATCAATTCCGTTCATAAAACTTCCCTTAACCGATCCTATTTGAATACACAGAATAATGAGACTTAACAAGATAGCCAGACACGAGCTGAGTCCGGCGGTAAACAATCCGGCCAGGAACTTACGAAAATTCAACCTATCGAGAAGACTATAGTAGACAAAAGGTCCGATCACCATAATTAGGACAGTCGTAATGTAGTCGTAGCCACTGAACAGGCACTTTATGAAGATCATGATGAAGATTATGACTCCAAACCTGGAGCGGCTGGTATTCATCAGTCCACGCTTGAATTTAAGGTAGTACATAATCACGGCTAGGGGCAGGTAAAATGCCCACAAGGACCAGGCAATATTTCGTCCGAAAACGGTTACCCATTGGGATAAAACTGCGGAAGCGAGAACGGATAAGGCCGCGGTCAACCCAAATTCCAAAAAAAACCATAAGATGATCCCGGTTAAGCTGATCGCGGTGAGCAGGGAGGTCAGCGCCCGGAAAAGGCTATATTTCACCCGAGGCGGAAGGGGTATGAATTTATCTAAGATGCTGAAAAGTATTCCCTGCCCGCCAATTTGTGAGTCGTATGTTGTGTAGGCCCCGAATGACCGGCCGGTGAAATAAGCCAGGTACTGATTATTAAAAGGCTTTTCCTCAAAGAATACCGGGGTGGTATTGAGGCTCCCGAGACCTTCCAGCCCGCCATCGGAGAAGATGCCGTCCTGACGCGATTTGACCATTCTGCCTATGATGGAGCTTTCCGTATCAATCTGGTGCGTGTTGAACCATTGTTGGTCGGCCACCCCCCAATAGTTCATAAAAAATCCCAAGAATAATGCTAAGATCGAGAAAGAGGATATAAGTATTATCGTCAGTGGAAAAGTAAGCCATTTTGGCCGGAGAAAAAGTATCCCTCCTTGACCGGTCAAAATTGCTCCACCTGGTTTTTTTTCTTCCTGCCGCTCAATTTCTGGTTTGACTTCCATTGTGATGTGTGTCCTTCTTCATCGAGGGGTTAGCGGCCTGGCGCTGCTCCAGCCCAAAAAACAACCGGGAAGTCAAGACGGTTGAGGCTCTGATTTGGCGGCATGGGCTTTTTCCACATCTTTAAGCAAATCCAGCCTGATGGCCCGATACTTGGCAATAGCCCAAATCCAGGTCAATGGGTCGCGGTAAATCGACACCTTTTTGCCTTGTTCAAAGGTTCTGGACCTATAATTTACAGGTATCTCAATGGGTTTGTATCCCTTGCGGACGAGTTTCAGGAGCAGCTCATAGTCAAAATCAAACCGGTTGCACTCAAAAGTCAGGCCATACAAACAATCCGCTCTGAAAACCTTAAACATGGTAAAGGGATCCTTCAAGGGCAACCAAAACAACACATCAATAATCGCCGTCAATATCCAGTGGACGGCATTAAACAACATGGTGGTCAAAGGTGAACCTTCGAACTTGCGGATCTTCCATGTCCGGCCGCCATGGCGGGAACCCAAAACAAAAGACTTTCTTCCGAAAATAAGGGGTTCCAACAGAACATCATAATCCTCCAGGTCATATTCCAGGTCAGCATCTTGAATGAGAATAAAATCGCCTGTGGCATGCCTGAGGCCGGTCCTGACGGCGTGTCCTTTGCCTTGGGGACGATCTTCCAAGACCAGATTGACCCGAGGATGATCCTGATATTTTTGGACGGCTTGCCGCGTGCCGTCGGTAGAATTACTTTCGACTAAAACGACCTCAATGCCCAGGCCCTCAATATGCTTTTCCAACACTTTGGTTAATGCCGCTTCGACTGTGTTGACTTCATTATATGCCGGCATAATGATTGTAAGTTTTGGTTGAACTTCAATCTTGCGGGATCTAGCCATGACGATCACGCCGCCGGAGTTTACCTGGATAGGTTTGCGGCGGAGAAATGCCGGGACAAGGTGGTATAACCAGGAGAGACACCGTGAGACCACGGGGACTGGAAAACGTTGAAAGTGCGCCGTGATGTAATCCAGGCTCAAAGATTTGACGGCCGGAACCGTGATCATTTGATGAAACCCGCAACGAAATAGCAAGGATTCGAGGTTATCGCGGCTAAAATAGAACAGGTGCTCAATCTTGAATTCCATCCATCGAGTCTTCATCAGTTTGGCCGGCCAGGAATCCGTGCTGGGGGTAGAGGCAAAAATAACCCCCCCCGGCTTAAGCAATCTATGTATATTATGGAGTAAAGATCTTGGATCTCGGGTATGTTCTATTACATCGGACAAAATACACACGTCGTATTTTTCCTGTTCATCAGACAGTTGATCTATCTCACCACAAATCACCCGGCCCCGGCCCTGGAGGTTTGATCTTATGACATCACAAGCACAAGAGGAATACTCCAGGCCGGTCACGTTATAGCCTTGACTTGCCGCGGCCGCCAAAAAATTTCCCTGCCCAGGCCCCACTTCCAATAACTCTCCACCCGATGCGCCGCGGTATCTAGCTAACAGGTTAAGATAATTAACTGCGGTGGCCTGCTTTAGCCGCGATTGATGGTCTGTTCCATTCTCTAAGCTATTTCCCAAGAAATATTCAGGCCCATATATCGCGTCAAGCTCTTCGTCGGACGGTTGGGGATTCAACAGCAGGAGCCCACAGTCTTGACACATGACGACCCGATGAGTATCCCTGATGGAAAACAGGTAATACAATTTGTTGTTGTTGCAGCATGGACAAACCTTAACTAGAAGATCTCTCTTTTTTTCCAATTATCGTTCCCCGCATTTAATTCCGGCCATCATGTTTCTTTCCGGAAAAGCACAGCGATTTCCTGCGGAATATAAAACCCAAAACATAATACGTAGCAAACCGCACCTGTGACCACGGCCCCCGCGCCGGCGAAAAAAAGACGGCCCCAGATCCATCCCGGAAAGGCATAATTTGCGCCATAACTTGCCAGAAACATCAGCGAGCAGCCGGCCCCCGCCGTTAACGCCGTCATTTTCGCATATTCTTTCAGAAAATCTTTTCCAATTAATATTATGGTAACTATGATATTATATAACCAACAGGTAAAACTATATAATATCCAGGCCCACACGGCACCCGCAATCCCGATTTTTGGAACCAACAACCAAATGGACACGGGAAGCCAGATTAACCCCACGGTAATATACGCTGCCTGGAAACGAGCCCGTCCCAGCGCCACCTGTCCCAGATAGGGAACCGTGGCCAGCCATTGAAATATCTGCCCACAGACGTAACAGGACATAAGGTGTGCATTTTTTACGATTATGTCGTTATGAGTCCAAATTTCAAGAATATCTCGGGCAAAAAAAGCTACGGATAAACCAACCGCCAGGCAGATGATCAAGATCACTTTAGAATAACGAATTAGATAGCGCTGCATTTCAATTTTTTTATCATGCCGGGCCAATTGACAAATCTCCGGGGAAACCGCCTGGAAAAACGGCTGGGCGGCCATGGCTAACAGCTGGCCCCCGGCGGTCAAGACATTATACGCTCCCAACGCGGAAATGGACAACAGACGGCTAATAATCAGCCGATCCACTTGTGATAAGACGGCCCAGGCGCCATTGACCCAGATCAAGTCAACAGAAATTCTCCAAAGTTTTTTTACTTCGGTCCAATCAAAAATAGTCTTTGACGTCACCTCCGGCCGCGGCAGGACCTTGGTCGCCCAATGCCGGAGCAAAAGCAATGTCCAAACCGTATTAATCACTTCACTGAGGTAAAAGCCGGCGACCGACCTCCACGTCATTGTTACGATCACATTGGAGGAAACGCGCACGATGGTACAAATTAAATTTAAGGTATTAAGCAGCACCTGCCGTTGAGTGCCGATAAACACCGCCTGGTAGACAGTCCCCGGAAAAATAGCGGCCAGCCGCACCGAAAGCAGAATCAGGCAAAATTTTACCGTCGCCGAAGAGATATGGTCAGGGCTAATCCAATGGAGACTAATCCACCCGGAAAAGGCGGCTATAGACAATCCGAAAACCACCCCGGCAATCACATAGGCCAACTCAAAAGCCCGCATCAACCGCCACATGGACGGCCTGGCTTCCGCGAGACTATCCCGCCGGGCCGTTTCCCGCATCAAGGCCGTGCTCAACCCGCTGACAAAGCTGGTTAATAAAGTTTCCAATGCGGCAAAGAAAAC
>JADFYC010000164.1 GCA_015233295.1 Deltaproteobacteria bacterium
CTTAACTATGGATAAGGCGATACTGTTAATTTAGATACACCTTTTGTTATAATTGTTACCATAATAACTAAGAGTGGGGACCACTATATCAATTTTATATCTCGCAGATTAGTTTTGCAAGAAGCTAATTATAAATTGAGATCAGCCGGCTGTATAGAACTCCGGCCAGCCGATCTCTGAAGCTGGATTAAACATAATTAGCTGGTTATAATAATATATTGGTATCTATGGACGGTCTTCGGTCGGATGGAAAGTGTAAAAGGTATTATCCCGGTTAAGAAGTCTGGCCCCATGTTTGGTGATCAAGACCATTTCCTCTAATCTCACACCGCCCCAGTCTTCCAGGTAGATGCCTGGTTCCACGGTGACAACCATTCCAACTCGAAGCGGCACCGGTTGACGTCGCGACAGACCAGGCGCTTCATGAGTCGCCAAGCCTACTCCATGCCCCAGGGAATGGGTGAAGAAATCACCGAACCCGCCCTGGGTAATCACGTCTCTGGCCAAGGCGTCGGCCTGATCGGTTGACATGCCAGGTTTGATCTTTGCGATAGCGACTTGCTGAGCCTGGCGGACCAGAGAATAGATCTGTTTAAATCTTGCATCTGGGTCTCCGAGTATCACAGTGCGGGAAAAATCCGAGCAATAACCATGCTTCTTTACGCCCACGTCAAAGATAATGGGTTCACCGGGAGTGATCACCTTGTCTGAGGGCTCAGCATGGGGCTTGGCTCCGTTTCGGCCGGACGCGATAATTGATGGGAAAGCTAACCCATCACCGCCCAACCGCCGCGTGGCCTGCTCAAACCTCCAAGCCACCTCTTTTTCGGTTTGGCCAGATTCCAGTTCTGCCGCCACTTGGGCGAAAGCCGCTTCGGTGATGGCCAGGGCCTCGGAGATGGCGGTCACTTCGTCTTCGTCTTTGATCAACCGGAAGCCCTCGACCACGTCCTGGGTGGGAACCAGGTTTATGGGCAGTCCGGATTCCCGGCCGGCCTGCTCCATTTTTTGAAAATTGGCCATGGAGAGAAAGGGAGCCTCCACGCCGATGTTGGTGGCCTTGAGAGACTTGAATATCGAGGGCAGTAGCCTATCTAATCCATCTGTAAAGATATCTGATGTCACTAAAGGCGCCAGAGCGGCGGCTTCAACCTTGTAGCGAGGGTCGGTGACCAATCTCGCCTTGTTTCTGGAGACAAAAAGAAACCCCGATGACTCGTTCAGTTGAGGATCTTCCGGGGAATAGCCGCAAAGGTAGCGGCGGTTTTCAGGACAAGAGACGATCAAGGCATCCAATGATTGTTTCTTAAGGGCCCCCCGGAGCTGGGATAGGCGTTTTTTGTAGTCGGGAGTGGTCATGGGGTAACCTCATGCAGATGACAAGTGGTGAGGCGGAGCCTGGATGGCGGACAACTGAGCATCATGATTTCATATCAGAACCGGCTCAAAAGTCAACCGAATACCGAAATAGTTTTGGGGTGGGCCTGGTTAATTAATTAAGGGGATCGGGCTGTCAAGGAGAGTAGTAAATGATTCTGAGGAGGGTCTGGCGGATATGGACGCGGGCTGTTTTTTTAATCCGTTGTCTGCTCACAATAAGATGAACTTAAAGCCGGAATTTTTGCACCGGAAAATTGACAAGAAGAGTTAATCAGTGCTATACTAAATTAAAAATATGCCACTGATAACACAAGGGAAATAAAATTACAGAAGTTGCTGATCGCATATTGCTTGTTACTAGTCCGAAGCAACCCGCAAAAAATAATCCACAACCCAATGAAAGAGCACTTCAATGCACATCATAAAAGACCTGAGTGTGATAGTGGTGGATGATTCCAAGTATGCCCGGGATCAAATCAAGCGGGCCATCTTTGATTTGCCTTTCCAGAAAGTATATGAGGCTGATGGCGGGTTCACTGCCTTGGCCATCATGCGGCAACGACCGGTCCACCTGGTGCTTTCGGACTTCCGGATGATGAAGATGTCGGGGTTGGCCTTCTTGAAAATTGTTAAAGAAAGTCCAGAGCTTAAAGATATTCCCTTTATCATGCTCCTGGAAAACACCGATGTCGGCGGGGACAAGGATTCGTTGAAGGCGGGAGTGGACGGAATCTTAGTTAAACCTCTGGACTCTGATGGGACTCGTCGATTAATTTTGGATATTTTGGCCAAGACCATCGATCGGGACAAAGAGAAGATGTATGTCGCCATGGAAATGGCTGATATTAATCGGAAAGCCGGCCGGATCGACGGGGCCATCACCGAGTACGAAAAAGCCGTCCAATCTAAGGATAATATCGCTTCTCGGATCCCCTTGGGGACGCTTTACATTGAAAAGGAAGACTATAAAAAGTCGATGAAACATTTCATGGGCGCGCTTAAACTTGACCCCAATTGCCTGGAAGCTATGTTAGGCATGGGCCGGATGTTCAAGGAGATGGGGGACTATCCTAAGGCCCTGAAAGTTCTTGAAGATGGCCTCAAAAGAGCCGAGTCTGCCAGGAAGAGCCCGGAATTGTTGGGATATGCAAATTACAATATTGGCAAGATTCAATTAGAGATGGACCAAGTCAAGCCGGCCTTAGAGAGTTTTGCCAAGGCCGCCGCGGCTACCCCGGATAATCAGGAACTGCAGATAAAGATCGGCAGCGCCCTGATGGAAAAGGACCTGCATGAAGAGGCGGTCGATTATTTTAAGAAAGCTATTATCATTGACCCAACTAAGCTGCACGTTTATAACCTGGTCGGGATTTCCCTTAGAAAACTAAATCGCTATAAAGAAGCCATTCAGGAATATAGAAAGGCATTGAATCTGATGCCGAATGATGAAAATATTCATTATAATATGGCCCGGGCATACTATGAAATGGGCGATATGAAACAGGCCGAGACCACTATCCGGAAGGCCATCAATATTCGGCCCAAGTTTGAAGATGCCGTCCAACTCCTTAGGGCTATCTTAAACCCGGAAACGGTTACTTCGATGCCGGAATCAAAATAGCCCCAACGGCTGCAGATAGATGTCTCTGCCGGCTGTAACACCCGGTTGTTTTTTTCCGGGCAATTCTTGATGCGAAGGTGGCTCCATGCATGTGATTAAAGAGTTAAACGTAATGATAGTCGACGACTCCAAGTTCGCCAGGGATCAGATTAAAAGGGCCATTGCCAGTCTGCCCTTTCACAAGATTTTTGAAGCTGACGGTGGCGGCAACGCCATAGCCGCGTTGAAGCAGACACCTGCCCAGTTGATCTTGTCGGATTTGAAAATGGCCAAGATGTCTGGGTTGGCCCTCCTTAAGATGGTCCGGGAAACCCCGGAACTAAAAGACACCGCTTTCATCATGCTCTTAGAAGACAAAAACGATAAAGAGGTGAAGGAGGTCATGGCGGCCGCGGCCCATGGCTGTCTGTTCAAGCCCATAAATGAAGATAAGGCCAAGGAATTGATCTTGGATATTTTATCTAAAACCATTGATCCGAACAGGGAAAGCATGTATGTAGCCTTGGAAGCGGCCAGTCAATTCCGCAAGGAGGGCTTACGCGAAGAGGCCATTGCCGAGTATGAAAAAGCCGTCAATTTTCAAGACAACGTCCCCGCCCGGTTGGCCCTGGGAAAACTATACCTGGAAGATGAGGAATTCAAGAAATCCATGGATAACTACATCGCGGCGATCAAACTAGACCACCAGTCCTCCGACGCCTTTAACGGCATGGGGCAGTTGTTCAAGGAGATGAAAGACTACCCCAACGCCATGAAAATACTCAACGAAAGTTTAAGGATTGCCGAACAAATAAAGAAGGACCCCGACCTCATCGGAAACGCCAATTTCAATATCGGTGATGTGCAACTGGAAATGAACGAAATCAAGGCGGCCCTGGAAAGCTTTGAACGCGCTTCTCAGGCGGCTCCCGGCAATCAAGATCTTCAAGTCGCCATTGGGGATGCCTTGATGGACAAAGCTTTGGATGAAGAAGCGGTTATGTTCTTCAAAAAAGCTATTACCCTGGATCCTTATAAGCTTCATGTTTACAATCGAGTCGGGATCGCCTTGCGGAAAATGAAAAGATATAAGGAGGCCATTCAAGAGTACAAAAAGGGGATTGAGTTGGTGCCCAACGAAGAGAACCTGTATTATAATGTCTCTCGGGCCTATTTTGAGATGGGCAATCTTAAGCTGGCCGAGAATTACATTAAGCAAGCTTTGGACATAAATCAAAAATTTGACGATGGCGCACAACTATTGAAGCTCATTCAGAAAACAGCCCAAACGCCATCTAAGCCCCCGACGGCAGCCTCATAACTCTTTCCAGTCCGGCCATTGAATGGCTGCTAATTGATTCCATCATCTATTCGGTACTGTCGCCGTGGCTTTTTTTCTCGAGACTGCCGGGGCAGTGGCCTGGCTCAAGCAGGGGGGATTATAGTCGCCTTGACCAGATCAGCTTCTACCCGGCTTGATTTCCATTTCCATTCCAGCCGCAGCTTCGATGCCCAATTCCCTATCCAGAATGCCTATCGGTGGGTGGTCAAGCACGGCTTCGATGCCCTGGTGGTCACCGACCACGTTTATCCGCATTCAGCCAATCCCTACCGTACCGGTTTTGCGGCCCGGACGCATGGAACTTACCGGAAAAGCGTGTCGGATGCAGCTAAGATCGTACGTCAAAACGACGTGCCCATCCTGGTTGGGATGGAACTTTTGTTGCCCGAGAACGTGACCCTGGACCATACTGAATTGCTTATTTTCGGAACCGAATTGTGTGAACACATTTCCGCCAACTTAAAAGAAGTCTCAAGGTACAACTTTAAACAGTTCTGCTATCTTCTGAACACCTACCGGGACAAGAGCGCTATCGTTTTCTGTCATCCCTATGCCCCCCACTATCTGCCCTTCCAGGTCCAGGCCGAATTTATTCGCCACAAACTCGTAGCGTTCGCCCCTGTCCTGGACGCCGTAGAAATTGGTCTGCGTCGTGGTTTCAACCCCCATCTACCGGAAATAGCAACCGTATGCCAGTCTCATGGCCTGACCATGCTGGCCAATTCCGATGGGCATGAGCTCAAATCTAAATTCCCCAGTTGCAGCTATCTTTACCAAAACTATAATATTTTTGACTCCCCGACCCCGAGCACCGAAGTAGAACTAATCAGACTGATCAAACAACAAATGCCGGCCTATTTCGTGATAGACCAGGAAACGTATTCTTTGGCCGAGGTACACCAATTGCGCTATCTTCCACCGGGTGACCCGCTCTGATCCCGCCCCGAAAAGGAAACCAGGCTTACCTGTGAGGCGGGCTGTTTTCGGGCTTTTCCCGGTCTACCCCGTCCATTTCTTGCCCCTGGCATTTGGCCTCCTGGCGGGCCCAGAACCTCTTGGCCTTTTGGTAAAAAATATCAACTTTTTGTTGTTGCTCGGGAGTCAACTCCGGCTTTATCAGGTTGATGTAGTAGTTGATTATCCGGTCGATCTCCGGTTGGCTGCGAGCCCGGACCCTTAACAAATCACATTGGGCCTGGGAAACGGTCTTGCTCAACTTGGCCCGTTGCTTTTCAGTGAGTCGGAGTTCCCTGGAAAGCTTTTTGAACATTCGGCTCGTGAGAATTGAGGCGTCCCCTTCCAGTGCGTGTTTGATTCGATGTTCAATGTAGATGGCCGTGCCAGCCGCGCCAATGGCGACACCGGAAATAAATAGGGTGATTAGTCCCAGCCAAAATCTCCATTTCTTCATGTTCATCCCCACGCCGGATCAGGATATTAGTGCCTGGGCGGCCAGGAATCCAACCGGATCCCAAATTAACTTCAGTTTCTCGATATCCGTCTCCAGGCCGGAACCGGTAAACAAAAAATAGAGGCAAACAGCCGCCGCAGTCAGACCGGCCGCCGCGGCAAAACGCCATAACAACCGGTCGAAGATGGCTGTCTCTTCAACCACACCCCTGACTGGACGGAGGCGACGAATATGGAACATCACCTCAGCTTGCCATTCTTGGTTGATCTGCGCCTCGTCCTCCCGGCGGTGGGCCGCCAGCAGGGCTGCTTCCACTTTCCGGAGTTGTTCATTTATTTTTTTCATGGCGTTTTCCTTCGTCGGGCAATAGTTTTGAGATCAATTGACGAAGCTTTTGCCGCGACCGGTGGGCTTGCACCTTCACTTTGATCACGCTCCAGCCCAGCAAATCGGCCGCTTCTTTCACCGGCAAACCGTCGAGATGGGTCAGGGTGACCACCATCCTTTCTTCCGGTGTGAGGCGGGCCAGGGCCCAGTCGAGAATTTCTCTGGCTTCTCGTTGGGCTATTTCCCGCTTATGGACATCTGAGGACTCCTCCGACAGCACGTGGTCCAACCAGGTTTGGTGGTCCTCGGTAATGGAGCTAATGGTTACTTCTAAACAACGATGGTTTTCCCGCCAGTAATCATAACAGCACCGGACCGCGATCTTAGACAACCAATGGGCCAGCGGGCCGGTTGCGGTATAGGTGGACAGAGAAGTATAGGCCTGGACAAAGGTATCATGGGCCACTTCTTGCCGGCGGTCATGAGGGATATGCTTTGACACCAGTCGGAACACCTGGTGTTGATATCTGTCCATGATCACCTCGAACGCATCCAAGTCGCCATCAAGGACTCGACGAATGATCTCAATATCTTGAAGCTGGCTGATGTCTTGGCCCATGTCGCGGTCGTTGGCTTTCGAGATCACGTCTTGCTCCCGGCAGGGGTAGATCCTGGAGGGCGCCTGATCTGCCCGGACTCAGAGGATGGCCACGTTTTCGCTCCGGGCGGCTTTTGAATTAAATATATTTCATTAAGACAGGAGACTACCGGAGCATACCGTGGTGTTTAGCCAGTTCTTCTTTTTGCTGCGCGGTTAAAACTCCTTTAATTGCCTGGCGCGTGGATTTCCGGACTTCTTTGACTTTGGCTTTCTTCTGATCGGGAGTCAACTTTGGGTCGTCATTAATAGCTTTAATTTTGTCAGTCCGATCCTGAAACAGAGCTTTTACCTTGGCTTTCTGCTCCGGGGTTAGTTTGACTTTGGCGTCTAGTCGATCCAACGCTTTTTCCGCTTTTTGAGCCGACTCTATGTCCGCCTTAGGAGTCTGGCTTTGAGCCATCCCACAGGTCATGACAATGCCCCAGCTAACCAAAGTGATAAGGATTAATAAGTTCTTGACACTAGCTTTGATCGTTTTCATCACGTTCCTTTCTCAGTTAGTGCATATTTTAGGGATGAGACAAGACATCGCCAACTTAACATTCATTTATCACAACGGTTAGGGATTGGCAACGCTAAGCATGACCACAGGCATCAAAAAAATATCGGGGGGCGAATGACTCGCCCCCGGTCTGATGGGCTTATTTGCTGTGGGAGTCAATCCATTCTTCGATCATGGTTGTGCCTAGCTTGATGCGATTTTGCATCTTTTCCTGGCGGTCTTTCTTAAGCTGAGCCAGTGAGTCTTTCTGGTCCTGAGTCAGGATGGGGGCTATTTCGGCCATCACCTTGACCTTAAGGACGACCAATTCTTCACCGGCCGCGGCTACGGCCCGGTAGGCATCCCGAACTGCGGCCTCAGTGATGTTGGGGGTGGTGACTACGGTGCGAAGGTTCTGTCCCGCAGTGCGGAGGTTGGCGATTAACGTTTTGGCCTGATCTTTATGGGATTTCAAAATGACTGCGATGTCGTGTTTTTGGGCGTCGGTCAGGTTAAGCTGAAGCAAATTATTTAGTATTCCGGAAATATGGCCGTTGGCGGCATTCCCAAAGGCGCCGGCTGCTTGCATGGTGCCGAGCAAACATAGCGTTAGGATTAGGGTAATGGTTATGATTTTTCTCATGGTGGCGCTCCCTTCTTTCGAGTTGATATTTGAATTAAAGTTCTTCTTGTCAGGATCAAGGCCGGCTTCCTGCTCCTGTTAAGATAGTCGCCGGTTTTATTCAAAAGGTTACATTGGGGTCATAAAAAACGCTTGATGAGAAATAGCATCTTGATTTATTCTGAATTTCAGATAGGATATAAATAATTCAGGTTCCTTCGGAGAACTTTCGGAAAAC
>JADFYC010000165.1 GCA_015233295.1 Deltaproteobacteria bacterium
GCACGCCAAACAGCGCCGTCATATCCCGCTTCAACACTTTGTCCACGATGTCCTCGCGCAGCAACTTTTGGGCCATCGTGATGCTGTTGACCAGGGCGCTCTGGGGAAATCCGCCCCGCAGCAGGTATTCATGGAACAGCCCGGTCATGAGCCTGGCATCCTCGCCGATGCGAGCGAACCAGGTAGGTGACTGCCCAAACAGGCCGGCCAGGGATGCCACCGCCGGGAGTTGCGGAATCGGATCGTTACGTATTTGAAGGTACTCGTAAAAGGAGAGCGTCGCCAGCCGGATGGTGTGCCAGCGGCCGACACCGGACTCCAGTCCCTCCGTCTCCAGCGGCGTGGCCGAGCCGGTCACCGCGATGCGACGCCGCTTCTCGAAGTCCACCTGATGTTTCAGCCAGACTTGCCAGTCCTTGGTGGCCTGTATTTCGTCGAGAAAAATGAATTCTATTCCTTCTCGGGCCGGTTCAAATTCACGCCAGAGCCGAATCAGACCGTCCAGCCCAATCAGCTTGAGCAACGGGTGGTCGAAGGTGGCGTAGAGAATATTAGAGGACGGGACCCCTTGATTAAGCAGCTCCTCGATTGCCTGGAGCAGCAGCGTGGTTTTGCCGACCTGTCGTGCCCCGGAGAGTAGTAACGCCCGTCCTGCCGGAGGCTCCCAGAGCCAGTTGCTGACTTCCCGGAACGCGGCTCTTCGCCAGGTGGGCAAGTCCTGGAAGCGGCCGCCCGACCACCAGGGATTGTATTGCCGGAGGACGGCTATCAGGTCTGCATTGGATGCTATCACAGTCTTTTCTCCCTAAAATTGGAATTTAGGGTAAGTATACTTACCTTATTGGTGGTGATTAAGAAAATTTTGATGCTAAAACCGACTAAACTGATATAGAGGTCGCCGGTTTGACCGGACAGCATAACCTGGCCTGGGTTCGGTTGGTCCTGTAGATTGGAATCACAAATGAATCCCCAACCGGCGCAGATGACGCAGATGAATGAGACCCCCAGCCGCATGTGATCAATGCTTATCATCAGGAGCATACAGGGCATAGAGCCGCTTCAGCCGGGCCGGGATACCCCATTTCTTGATCAGGGCGGCGGCCACAGGCGGAACTAAATCTTCCCAGGGTCCTCCCGAAGCGATCATCTTCCGGACAGAACTGGCCGTAATGCCTTTTTGCGCCACCGGTCTTTGCCAGAGCACTTCTGTTTTTAAGCCATGGCCCTGAAAATATGAGAGCTTCTTGATGCCCCATTGATCGTATATGGTTAAATAGAAGGTCGCCTCGATCGGCACATAATATTGATACAGCTCCGGCAGGTTAATTGGAAAGGGGACAATGGAGAATTGCGTCTCATTGAGGCCGGAATCGATCAGAACCGACCTGATCATGGTGTAGCGTTCAAAGTAGGTCAGAGGATTGGCTAACGGGGTGCTGCGTTGTGGGTCCGAGTCGTCCTCTCTGGTCATAATCGGGTCCGGATTGGTGATGCCGATGACCAGATGCTCACATCGAGCCTGGCCGGCCATTAAGTACTTCATGTGGTCATTATGTAGTATCTGAAATCTACCATGAATTACGCCTGTAGTCACCACCTGGTAATCCTCCCTGGAAAATGGGTTGGGCGACGAGCACTTGATTGCAAAAGATTGATCTTCACGGCCTGACCATTTTCGGATGTGGTAAGATTCCTCACATACGTTCGGAATGACAAAGTGGAAAGCATTTGCTCGGAATAACAAATTTAAATCGTCATTCAAGATGGTCCACTTCGCTGTCAGTTCGAGCGTTCTCTGTCAGTTCGAGCGAAGCGAGAAATCTTAACGCCGTTGTATTAATTCAACGAGATTGGGGTTGATCCGAGGCCTGAATCAGCCGGTTCAA
Organism: Deltaproteobacteria bacterium; assembly: GCA_015233295.1. GTDB lineage: Bacteria > Desulfobacterota > JADFXK01 > JADFXK01 > JADFXK01 > JADFXK01. The sequence goes on from JADFYC010000165.1 coordinate 1,887, forward strand.
GACCACAATATTGGGGTGAATAGCCAGGTAGATTAGCGCGATAAGTGGGGCGGCCGGAATAAGTACGCTGACCAGGGCGCATGAAATAGTCACACTCATTCTGGTCCCCTTGCTGGCCAAGGTCGGACGGCCCAGGTCTAGGGCTAACTCACTGGCTCTGGCGCTGGAATAGCTAATCAAGTTGCTCCCGATGAGAGCTAACGCTCCGATTATCAAAACCACCCACCGCGGAATGGGCGGGGGCAATTTAACCATGTAAATAAACATGCCGAAAACCATCGCGCCATCAGTATACCGATCAAGGACCGAGTCCAAAAAGGCGCCTTTCTTGGTTTGCCGCCCGGACAATCTGGCGAATTGACCGTCCACCCCGTCCATTACTTGTGATAGACCGGCCAACAGTCCCGCCGTCAGTCCGTGCCCCATGGCAAAAATGAGCCCCGCGGTCATACCCAGTATTGTGGAGAATACCGTGATCATACCAGGGGTAAGCCAGGCGATATTGATCAATCTGATGGTAATGGGGGCAGACAGGTTGAGTTTAATCCATTTTAGAATGAACCGGTCAGTCGGCTTGGTCATCCAAGAGTCCTGATCGAATGTTTCGTTGGTCATATCTCATATCCTTGGATTAAGAGGCTAAAAGAATATCCGCGGATTGCGTAGATTAGTTTATGGCTCAAATTAACAGGATATCCGCGATTATTTCTGGTCCAGCACCTGCCGGATCAACTCGGCTAGCTCACGCTTGGAAAATGGTTTGACTATAATTTGGCGGATGCCGGCAAGTTTTGCTTTTTCCGCCAGTTGGGGGTCATCAAATCCGATGCAGAGGATAACCGGTATCTCGGGCCGAAAGGCAAAGACTCTTTTGGCCAATTCGATTCCGACCATTTTAGGCATGGTCTGATCTGTTATGATCAAATCAAACTGACCGGGTTTGGCGCAAAAAGTCTCCAAGGCTTCCACCGGGTTGGTTGCTGCCGTGACTTGATAGCCAAGATTTTCAAGCAAGTCTTTTGCCATCTCGGCCACCATTGATTCATCGTCAATGAATAGAATGTGCCCGTGGCCCTTGGGAATCTGCCCATTAACGGGTGTTTTTTCCGGACGGCAGCTTTCCATTCTTGGAAAGTAAAGGCGGAAGGTTGATCCTTTTCCCGGCTCGCTGAAAACATCTATGCCGCCGTCGTGGCTCTTGACGATTCCATGGACGACGGAAAGGCCCATGCCCGTTCCTTCTCCCTGATCCTTTGTGGTAAAAAAAGGCTCAAAAATTCTGTCCCTGACCTCCTGAGTCATGCCGCAGCCGGTGTCGCTTATGGTTAATTCCACATAACGACCCGGTTTTAGGCTCAAACCTTGACTCATTTTACCTTCTTCCAGGATCAAATCCGCGATCTTAACCGATAGTATCCCCCCATCTGCGTCCATGGCATGGGCGGCGTTGGTAGCCAGATTCATGATCACCTGATGAATCTGGGTGGGATCAGCCAGGATATAGCCGGTGCCCGAAGCTGTGTTGAATTCAATTTCGATAGTGCTGGGAATGGAGGCGCGCACCAGCTTCAAAGCCTCATTGACCACAGTGGCGATTTTTACGGAACGACGTTTTTTTTCGTCTTGCCGGCTAAAGGTGAGTATTTGGTTGACCAATTCTTTAGCCCGGTGACTGGCTTCCATCACCCGGGTCAACCATCTATGGGATCGCGAAGTGTCGACCGCTTCATTTAAGGCCATCTCGGAATAGCCGATAATAGCGGCCAGGATGTTGTTGAAATCATGAGCGATCCCACCAGCCAGAGTACCGATGGCTTGTATTTTTTGGGTCTGTCGGAGTTGTCCTTCTAGTTTCTCCTGCTCCATTTCCAGTTGCTTTTGGGCATTGATATCCCTAAGAAAACTAAGTACCGCCGGCCTGGCTTCCCAGGTGATGGGAACGGCGGTTATTTCGGCCCAAACAGGGTGTCCCGATTTGTGTAACAGTCTGACCGGGTAACGGTTGCCTGCCGCCTCTTTATTTTTGGGCTCCAGGCAAATTGATCTGACTAGAGGTAGATCGTCGGGATGGACTAGGTCCAAGAAGGATTTCTGATTCAACTCGCCCGAAGAATATCCGGTAATATCGTTGCCCCGAGGATTGGCGAACTTGATCACTCCGGTTTGGAAGACAAATATTCCATCACTGGCATTTTCAACAATTAGTCTATTTTCTTCCTCAGACTCCCGCAAAGACTCCTCAGCCCGCTTAAGCTCAGAAATATCGGTGACGACTGTAATCAGACAGTCTTCTCCGTCAAAACGAATCGGTTTGGCCGAAAGCAAGGTGTATTTGCTGGTACCCTCTTTTGTTCGGTACTTAAGTTCAAAGCCGGACACTTCCCCCAAATCCTTGAGGATGGAGATAAAACGTTGGCGGTCTCCAGGATTGACGAATATATCTAGATCAAACGGCGTCTTGCCGATGACCTCTTCCTTTTTGTAACCAGCCTGCCGGAGGAATCCTTCATTCACCTGAATGTAGCGGCCATCGTTGATTCGGGTAATAGTCAGGGAACTGGGGTTGGCATGGAAGGTGCTCCAGTAGCGCTCGTCTCGTTCTTGTATGGCTTCCTCTACCCGTTGGCGCTCGGACATCTCGTGTCTTAAGAGTTCGTAGGTTTTGTGGAGTTCAGCGATTTTTCCTTCATATCGTCTCTCTAAATCCTTATAAGCCCGGCGAAGCGATTTCTCATATAACCGCCGGTCGGTGATATCGATTCCGACGGCAAAGAAAAAATTAAGCTCCCCGTCATTTTTATACACCGACCTCCCATGCCATTCGACCAGGAGTTCGCGTCCATCCTTAGTCATCACTGGATGTTCATTAAAGATTCCGGTTTTGGACAGGGCGGCTTGTTTAAAGATATTCGCGGTCCTGGTCCGATCGTGCTCTGGGACAAAACTGTTGACATAGTCTAGGCCGATGACTTCATCACAAGTATACCCCAAGGTCGCCAGCATCATTTCGTTCATAAATAGGGCAGTGCCATCAGGAGCAACGGCGATGAATAAGACAGGTGACGATTGAATGAGACTGTCGTTAAATTCGGTTTCGATCCGCAGGGCTTGCTCAGATCTCCGACATCTGGCCTCCAGCGCCTCAATCAGGGTATCCTTCCTAAGACGGAGTTCTGCTAACTCCACGATTAGTTGGTCCTTTGATTTGTCTTTTTCGGTCATAAGGATCACCTGCTTAGATTTCTGGTTTCGGGTTGCTGGCGGAGCTGCCGGGCAAAACAAAGGTAAAGACGTTTCCCTGGTCGGGAACGGATTCGGCCCAGATCAGACCCTGGTAATGCTCTATAATATGCCGACAGATGGCCAGTCCTTCACCCACTGCTCAATTTCTTGTACGTATTTAGCTACTTGAGCTAGTTTAGAAGTTCGGGCGGCCACCCGCAACTCCGATTCGTCGTGGGTCCGCTGGAGGGTATCCTCGGCCAGTTTTTGTTCGGTAATGTCGGTGATCACCGCAAAAGACCTCTTGGATCGGTCTTCATCATCGTTGATGGGCATGGGCGAGAAGATGGTGGATATCCATAGATTATTCTTTCTGATTCAGGTGATTTGAAAAGAACCAGGCCCACGGTGGTCTCCTCCATCCATCCTTTCCTCATATATTATTCGGTTGGTTTGGTCAAGAAAGATAGTCATGGACCGCCGATCATCTCCGTCCGGGAATACCCCAACATTTCACCTAATCGTTCATTGACATATCTGTGACCATCCCGTTGGATTGAAATTCTGCTAAAAGTAAACCGTAGAGGGCGACGGGAGAGAAACAGATAAAACGTTTATAGTTAGAGGAAACTAAATAGAATACCAAAGAAAACCTCTGCACTCTTTCTTGTTTTCTTCGAGTCCTCGGTGGCTTTCTCTTTCCAGAAAGTGGCATCGGGCCCCTGCCTCTACTTCTTATCATAGCGAAATTTCTTGTCAAGCGCAATATCATTGTCTGGTTAGGGCTGATCGCTTCCGGTTTTTTGCGCTCCTTTTATGTGATGTGCCATCGAAATAATTGTGATATAGTAACACTGTCGTGGGCTAAGGTTTTCAAACGATTGCCCTGGTTGCCGGCGCCGATAAGCTTGTGTCTGTCTACGATGTATGGTATGATCCGAAGTAATAACGTCGGCGCAGACGTTGTTTGTTACGGGTTGTGGAGGTGACAGATCTATTATACGTCGAACGGTCATAATTGTCCTTTTTTCGACCCCAACCCCAGGGTAGGATTCAATCCCACCGCAGCATATGCCTTCAAAAACGCTAATTATGTCAGTTCAAGGTATATCAACACCAAACCAGCAACCAACAACCAGAAACAAGCAACCAGAATGAAGACTTCCTTGAACCACCACGATACCGTACCATTAGCTGAGCGAATGCGACCGCGAACGCTTTCTCAATTTGTCGGCCAGACCCATATTATGGGACCGGGCAGGCTAATTTCAGGCCTGATTAAAACCGGGACCATCCCGTCAATGATTTATTGGGGCCCGCCCGGCTCAGGCAAGACGACCCTGGCCAGGCTGTTGGCTGCCCAGAGCGAGGCTTATTTTGAGTCTTTTTCCGCGGTCCTGTCAGGGGTCAAGGACTTGCGGGAAGTCATTGACCGGGCCAAGTACAGACGGGCCGCCACCGGCCAGGCCACCATCCTGTTTATAGATGAGATACACCGATTCAACAAAGCCCAGCAAGACGCCCTGCTGCCTCACGTCGAAGCCGGGGTGGTGACCTTATTGGGGGCGACGACTGAAAACCCTTCCTTTGAGGTCATTTCGGCTCTCTTATCCCGGACCAGAGTGGTTGTTCTCCATCCCCTCTCGTCTGAAGAGATACTCGTCATCATCCACCGGACACTGGAAGATGAAGAGAACGGGCTGGGGGGGCAGGGTTTGACCGCCACTGATGAGGCTTTGGATTTTCTGGCTCAGACGGCGGATGGTGATGCCCGGGTGGCTTTGAATGCTTTAGCCTCCGCGGCAGACCTGGCTCTGGCCGGCAACAAAGTCATAGACCAGGAGCTGATTGCCGAGGCCGTCCAAAAGAAAGCGTTGTTATACGACAAGGGTGGAGAAGAACACTATAACCTGATTTCTGCTTTTCATAAGAGCCTGCGCGGGAGCGATCCGGACGCGGCGCTGTATTGGATGGCCAGGATGATTGAATCCGGAGAGGATCCTTTTTATATTGCTCGCCGGATGGTCAGGTTTGCTTCGGAAGACATCGGCGTGGCTGACGTTCAGGCTCTCCAGGTGGCCCTGGCGGCTATGGAGGCGGTTCGGTTTGTGGGTTTGCCGGAAGGAAACCTGGCATTGGCCGAGGCGGCTGTTTACCTGGCTGCGGCGCCCAAAAGTAATTCTTTGTACAAAGCCTACGGAAAAGTGGTCGAGGAGATCAAGAAATCAGGGGCCTTGCCTGTGCCCTTGCATATCCGCAATGCCCCGACAAAGTTGATGGACCGATTAGGCTATGGCCGAACATACAAGTACCCCCATGATTTTCCCCATGCCCTGGTGGACCAAGAATACTTACCGGAGCGGCTGGATGGCAGAGTCTTTTATTATCCGTCGAATCGGGGATTTGAAAAGATCATTAAGGAACGCTTAGATTACATCAGGACAAAGGTCAAGAGCCGGAACGAACCGGAATCTTGATATTCTTTCAGAGTTGCTATCTGTAATAACCAGTGCCACGACCTGGGAGTGAGAATAAAATGATTGGCAGAGACCCAAAAAATCCTAAAAGCTATGGTCTCAGAGGCTTATTAGGGCCGGTTGCGGGACTAGGTATCGGCTTCTGGCTTCTGGAATCGATCATTGATTGCTACTTGTTCCAGTTGGGCGGCCTGGGACCATGTCTCGCCGGTTTTTCCGGTTACGGCATCTGGATGAGGTTGCTGGTTGTGGCTCTGCTGATGGGGTGGGTGACTTACGCTGGATTTACGACTGCTGCTTTAAGACGGGTGGAGGTCGGGTATCAAGCCCAACTGGCTGAGCTTCAAGATAGGCAACGACTGGTTGAGGGATACACCCGCGACGGCATGGCGATCGTCGAAGGTGATCGAGTCCTTGAGGTTAATGAGACCTTTGCCGTCATGTTCGGTTATGATCG
>JADFYC010000166.1 GCA_015233295.1 Deltaproteobacteria bacterium
AGCTTGTCGACGTGAAAGAAGAAATATCAGATCGGTTCGGCGAACCTCCGGTTGAAGTCAAAAATTTAATTGATCTTATCACGTTAAGGATACTGATGCGGCAACACAAAGTCCACCAGGCGAAACTGGACACGACCGCCATGGTCTTTTCGTTTGATGATCAAACAGCCCTAAATGTAGACAAGATCATAAAACTGAGCCAGGCTGATCCTCAGGCCTATCAACTGGAGCCAAACAATATTTTTAAAATCTTCAAACCGGTCGAAGGCGGGGTCAGCGTTCTCCAGGCCGCCAAAAAAAGCTTGCAAGAGCTACTCCTTGATGTTAATGTTTCATAAGTCTATTCAACCGGAAAGCTGGAATGGCGGCTATTTGACGGTCTGCCTGACGCTGGCCATGGGTCTATTTCTGTTGGTCGGGTGCCAGTCGTCCGATCAGACTGGTGTTCCCTTGGTGGCCAGGGTGAATGACCAAATGATTACCATCGCCGAATTCTACCGGGAGTGTGACCGGCGGATGGCCGATGGGTTCACCTCGTCTCAGGCCGATACGGCCGAGATCAGCCGGATCCGGCAAGAGGTATTGGATCAGTTAATTGAAGAAAAGCTGATCCTGAGTGCGGCGCGGCGAACTGGGATTGAAGTATCTTCTCATGAGCTTGATGCGGCCATTGCCTCCGTTAAAGGTGACTACCCTGGTGATAGCTTCCAACAAGCAATAATTGACCGTTATGTTGACTATGACCAATGGAAAGAATCCCTCAGACAGAGGTTGATTCTGCAAAAGACGGTTAGTCGTCTGGTGTCCGGCCGGATGAAAATATCCCAAGAAGAAATTGCAGAATATTATCAGAAGCATTTGACAATGTTTGACTTGCCGGAGCAAGTTCAAGTAAAAGAAATTACCTGTCCCTCGATGGAAATTGCGCAACGTATCCACGACAAGCTTGTGGAGGCAAACCGGAATGAAAAGGATTCAATCAAGGTGGATCTTCAGATTCCCGGACTGGAGGTCCATAACCTGGGGCTGCTGTCCCGGGACCGTCTTCCACCGCAGTGCCGGGAAGCGGTGAAGGGATTATCTGCCGGAGGGGTTAGCCAACCAATGGAATATATTTACGGCGTTCACCTGTTTCTGGTTGAGGCCGTCCAACCACCCCGCCGACAGCCTTTGACCGAGGTCAGAGACAGCATCTTGAAGGTGCTCCACGATGAAAAAGGGAAACAGGCCTATCAGGAATGGATCAAAGATTTGTCTATGCAGGCGGCAATTAAGATAAATCGGGAAGTGTTTAATTTCCAATAACAAATAACCGGGGGGTTACTCTGATGATTCGGCGTGATAAGACTACTCACTTGTTCTTAGTGATCATTTTTTGGGCTTTCCTGTCAAGTATCGGATTGGCCGAGGTGCTCGATCGGATCGTGGCCATTGTCAATGATGACGTCGTCACCTACTCCGAACTATCCGATAAACTCGTGCCCACCCTGCAACGAATGCAGTTAGACCCCCGGTTGTCGGAAAATCAGGAAAAAATATATACTGTCACCCAAAGTCTTCTCGACCTTATGATCAATCAAAAGCTGGCTGAAAAGGAAATTGAACGGCTAAAGGTTAAAGTCAGTGAACAAGAGGTGGCGGCCGCGCTGGCGAAGACGAAACAAGATAACTTCATGACTCAAAATGACCTGGAAAGAATGCTGAAAGCCAAAGGAATGACCGTTAAGGACTACCAACAGGAGATCAAGGAAGAGATTCTAAAGGCTAAGCTGCTTAATTCTGAAATAAAAGCAAAAATTGTGATTCCTGAAGAAAAAATTAAGGACTATTACCAAAAGAATAAAGAGCAGTTTGAAGGTCAAAATCAGGTTGGCATAAAACACATCTTCATCGGAATACCTGAAAATGCCACCGCGGCGACGAAACAAGCGGCGAGAAAAAAGGCTGAAATTGTTTTGGATAAGCTCCGGGCTGGAGCGGATTTTACCAAGATGGCGGGCGAATACTCAGATGCTCCGACGGCTCGAGAAGGTGGGGATCTGGGACTGGTGCGCGAAGAGGATATGAGCGCGGAGATGAAGAACGCAGTTTCTAAGCTCAAGAAAGGTGAGCCAAGCGACATTCTCGAAACAGCGACAGGCTTACAGATTTTGATGGTTACGAAAAGATCCGATAGCCAGCAGAAGTCATTTGAAGACGTCCGGGACACCATCCACGAGAAACTCTATCGCGAGGAATTGAAACAACGGTATGACATATGGTTAAAGGGTCTTAAAGACAAATCCTATATCAAAATAATACTCTAAAGTTATTGCGGTCGCATCAACCCCTTTTGGCTCGCCGGGTGCAGAATCCGACTCCGGCCGAGCACCGCAACCGGGGTCTATGATGGCGGCGCGTCCTTCCTCGTCCTACCTTAACTAACTGTAAAATAGTTGCTTACCCCTAACCGCCTCTAACCCAACATCAAAACCCGGCTTGACCCGGACGAATAAGAATGGTAGAATTTATTCCGACTGTGGGCGCAAGAAGGTTAACCCCGATTATGAACCTTATCAACTGAATCGAGTTTACATTATGGGCCTATGGAATACGATAGTTGCCGGATTGACTGATCTTGTAGTTCAATTACCCTTGACCCTGCTTCTTTTGTTCATGGCCAAAGTAGTCATGGATTTGCGGTTGAAGTGGTTTCACGGCGTCAACGCGGAGAAGCAGATCTCTGATTATAATAATCAGGCCATGGCCATTATGTATCTGGGGTATTACATCGGAGTGTTCATCGGGTTTTCGGGAGCCATTCATGCCGAGGGGATGGAGTCATCCATCGGCTGGTTATGTATCCTGGGCCTGGCGTCTCTGGCCCTGGTTCATCTGGGCCTGTTTTTTTGCGACGTGACCATCTTGTTCGGGATCAACGATGTCAAGGAAATGGCCGTTCCCGAACCAGCCGATGCCGTTGCCGGCGAGCGCACCGATAAAAAGGCCCCAGCCGCGGCCGGCGCTAAACTCGGAAACCAGGCCGTGGCCTGTGTCTGGGCTGGATCCGCGGTGGCTTCCGGACTGGTCATCAATGGCGCCCTTAATGACCTGGATTCGGGATGGCTGGTCACTTTGATTTGGTATCTGATCGGGCAGGTGGGATTCATCCTGGTGGCCTGGGCCTATAAGAAGCTGACCCCTTACGACGATGACGCCGAACTGGCTCAAAACAACCGGGCCGTGGGCTGGGACATGGCCGGGGTGTTGCTGGCCTTCGGCATTCTCTTCCGCAAAGCCATTTCCGGTGATTTTACCTCCTGGACTCATGACTTGCTCTCGTTGGCCGTGTACTTGCCTATTGCGGTGGTCATTCTCCTGTTGCTCCGCTGGGTGATCGGGCTTATTTTTATCAGGGGCAGCTTAACCACACTAATCGTCCGAGATAAAAACGCCGGCGTCGGCATGATCTCCGGCAGCTTGATGGCTTTGTCGGCTTTGGCTTTGACTTATTTTATGTAGGAGTCTGTCATTTTCGTCCTGCTCAATAAATCTTTTGAAAGGGTTTACCATGTCCGATGAACGACCAGATCAGGCACCTGGTGTTGACACCGGAGAGGGCCGAATCAAATTTGATTACATCAAGGGCAGCTACTACCGCGTGGTCCATGTTGACGGAGTGATGGGTGGCATCACGCCTCGCGGGGATATGATTCACCTGGCTCTCTGGAACGAACGCTGGCCTATTCCTCAACAGATGGCTTATCGACTGGATCAAGATGGGCAGATAGGCTCAGAATTAACAGACGAAAGGATTACTCGTGACGCGATTGTGCGAGAAGTGGAAATTGGAATGCTCCTGAGTCGTGAAACGGCAAAACGCATCCGCGACTGGCTCGATCAACAAATTCAGGGCATCGAAAAAGGCAGCGTGGATAACCAAAAAACATAAGGATATATCAGATGATGCCTGTTTCAGCCCCTGAATATTTAAGAGTGACTCCTGCTCCAACTGTCGTCACCGAAAATACTTATAACAAGCTATTCGGTAATGTATACCCAATTTCTGCTTCGGCTACGATGTTAGGTGGGCCATCTTCTATCTCAAAAGTCAGTGAATTAAAACCACTGCGATATGACTTGTCGGGCAAGAACCAAAAACCTTCCTGGCTCGTAAAATGCTCACGTAAATTGGAGGAGATGTATAAGCTCCTACCCAACTGGAATGGCATGGGATCAGACCCACCAAACATTACTGCAATTAACACTGCCAAGAACGTCTTGGATATTTTACACGAAATCAATTTGCCTCCGTCCAAGATAATGGCTTCCGTTGAGGAAGGGGTAGCCATCTCATTTGTCAAGTCCAACAAGTATGGGATGGTGGAATGTTATAATGATGGAGGAGTGATAATCCTCTTTCCTGAAGGTGCGGGTGAACCTGAAATCATTGAAGTTGGCCCATCATCTCTTGAAATTAAGGATGCGCTTGTTCGCATGAGATCATATGTCTGAACATATCTGCATACCTTATGAATTATTTCGCCGAGGCAGGCCGGTAGACCACCTTTTCGATCCTGAGGAAAAATTGTATATCCGGTTCGAGGTGGTTACTGATGGCTTCGTGGAGCTTGGTTGTATAAAATGTCCGGATCAATCCGTGAACAGGTCCAAGTACAGTCGTCCGGAGCACGTATTACTGCCTAATTTTTTCAATTGGGGGTACGGATCAATTAAATCCAGTGATATCCCCAAAGTAGTTGAAACACCTCCAGGCGAGCCACGTTACTTCAGGTCTGAGCATGTTCCACTTGAGGATAATTACTCACATGTAGAAATAAGAGCATATAAGGAAGACGAGTACAAGAATAGAGTCACGAAAATAAGCAGCAGGATATTAAGAACCAAATTTAAAAGTATCCTACAGAAAAAAATAAAGATAATCAAGATGCCGGACTATGAATGATTTTTGGGGATGTATAAATGAGAAGGCGCGACCATGAAGACAAACGCATGTAATACTCATCAAAGAGTTCGAATCTGCCACTTGATGATCATCTTCTGCCTGGGGTTACTTTTGGCCATGCCGCCGGCGGAGATCTGGGCCAAGGGCTTTGGAGGCGGAGGCGGCAGTAGAGGTGGATCTTCCGGAGGCCGGTCATATAGTTCCTCCTCGGCCAGATCTTCGAGTGGATCGTCAGCGAGCACCAAAGGAGGGTGGGGCGGCACAACCCGTCAAGATTCATCTGCCTCATCAGGCGGTGGCGGCTGGGGCAAGACCGGCGTAACCGGTTCGCCCTCGTCTGGATCCGCGCGCAGCGCCACCGACGCCAAGGCCATGGACAGGCAGCAATCCAAACAAAGCTACCAGGACTACAAACAGCGAACCGGGCAAACTCCTTCGAAAGAATCTATTTCCCAGGCCCAGACTCGGGCCAGCCAGACCAGGACCACGAGGGTGAATAACTATTTTGGCCCGAATACGACATACCAGCGCCGCCTGGCTCCGACCTACTATCAGGCGAACTATTGGGGTGGGTATGGCTATCCCATGTGGGGTTTTCACTCGGTCGGGATCTGGGATATGGCCTTTTTGATGATGGCCTCGGATCTCTTCTGGTATCACCATTGGAATAGCCTATCCCAACAACGAAATATGTTCGATCAACAACAGATGGCAGATATGGAGAGGCGAGTGAAGGCTTTGGAAGCCAAAGGCGTTCCTCGGGATCCTAATTTTGTTGATCCCAACGTGGATCCGGACATCCAGTACTCCAAGGAATACGTTGAACAAAACCCGGACAAGGTTTTCGCCGGGCAGGTTCGGCCCGTGCCGGCTCGCGAACCGAAGAAAGATAGCGGCTGGGGGGCAGGCACCTACTTATTCCTGGCGTTGTTGTGCTTTGGGGCCTGGTTTATTTTTATCCGTCGGTCCTAGCTCTCACAGGAGTTGGGATCAACAGATACCATGATCAGATCTGATAGAAGGATATATGGGACTAAAAGACATTATCGTAGGCGATCCTGAGGGAAAAACCCTCTACGAAAAATGGCGGGATAGGGGAAAAGAAAAGCCGGTCCGAAATGATGACACCTTGTCATTTAATCCGGTTCATGCCCAGGTGGGCGGGTATGCTTTGATCGACGGCGTAGAATTTAAGGGACGGTTTGAGATCAAGGCGGTGGCCCTGTATGATAAGGGCTACGACCAAATTCTGCGCTGCCTGATTGAAGATGGCGAGCAGAACCGGATACTGGAGATCGCCACCGAAAAGAAGACAAAGGAGTTAAAGTACTTTCTCTTCACTCTGGTTGATGAGTTCGGCTTCAATGAGGATTTCTATAATGAATTGGGCGGCCCGGACCTGCCGGACCCTAACGGCCTTATTTACACCAACTCCTTACGAACTAAGGAGCCGATCAAGGCTCAAGTGACCATCGTTGAGGATCCATTTGCTTCCGTTCAAAAGAAGTCGTTTGAGATCTGGGCCTATTCCCGCAAAAGAAATGACGGCCTGGATGAATACCTGCACATTGAAATGGATACCGACGACGGCTGGATTTTGCTCCAAACCGGGATTGAGCTTATCGCCACGGATATCTCCTTCTTACCGGCGCCGAAGACATGACAAAAACACGTATTTTCACTCACGAACAAGTTGTTTGCGGAGCCCTTGACACTTAATCGGTGGTTCGGGGTCAGTCTGATATTCCATTGGACCATTGCCTTGCCTATAATAAAAGAGGAAATCGGAGGAACATGTCGTGGATATTATGATACGCAAGACCCAGTACAGGCACCTGGGCGTTGTTTTGGCCGAAGCCGGTTATGTCGTCCTGCCCTTGACTGAGGAACCTGATCTCGGGGCCTACAAGATTGTTAAAGCTATGCCCGGAGGAGCGAAAGAGCTGACGGTTTTTCTGTCCATTCGTAACGGAGAGATGTTTTTTCAGGTTAATGTGTGCGAAGAAAAGCAGATCACCCACCTGCCGCTGGAAAAACAAATGGAATTCAAGAATCAACTTCTGGAGGTGGCGACTTATCTGAAGGGGGTAGCGATTGGTCGCGACACGTATAGCAATCCGAACAATGTGATGATTGTCGTAACGGAGAAGCGGGACCTGGAAGGACTTGATGTGCAGGAATTGGAGGCCATTTTGAACGCCCTGCAGGACGGTCAAGAAGCCGTTTTGACTCTAGTGGAAAATGCCCTGGCGGGGTCTAAATAAACCCGGAACGGCGGGGGCAGAGTTTTTCAATTTTCCGGTGATGTAAAGTAGTCGTTCAACCATTAAGGCTAATGAGTACGGAGGAAACAACATATGGCAATAGGATTTGGCAGAAGCCTGGCCAACTGGATCATGGGCAAGAAGGATAGCGTCGAGGATTGGGTGGAAGATTCAGATAGGCCCAATCAAGCTATGCAAGAAATAAAAAGATATGAAAAAAGCATCAAAGAGTACGAACAACGTTATGCGGAAATACTGCAGATGTATAACGCCGCCGACCGGGAAGTGAAGCGATTGGAAGGGTTGATCAGGCAGTTGGAGGATGCCGCGACGGGTTACGACTCTTCTGGAAATCAGGACAAGGCCTTGGAATGCGCTAACAGGATAGTCCAATTGGAGAACGATTTAGAGGCGGTTCGGGCTGACATGGCGGAACACAAGAAGAACGTCGATATCGCTCAGGTCAATTGGAAGAAAGCCATTACCGGCAAGGACGAGGCCGAACGGATCGCCCGGCAGATCAAATCTACGCATAACGTGAATAAGGGCCGGGAAATCACCTCCAAACATTTTGACGGGAGTGGTTTGAATAAATTGAAGGAGATGCGCGAGCGGCAAGTTGCCCAGACACAACTGCTAGATGCCAAGGATCAAATTGCCGCTGCATCCAAGGAAGACTCAATGGAATCACTTATCGCCGGAGCCGCTCCGGGGGCTGATGTTCAGGCTCAAACGGTTTTAGCCCGCATTCGGGCCAAGAGATCTGAAGAAATCAGGT
>JADFYC010000167.1 GCA_015233295.1 Deltaproteobacteria bacterium
TTGCTGGCCAAGCTGGAGAGTAGTAATCCCGGCGGATCAGTAAAAGACCGGGTGGCCCTGTGCATGATCGAGGCGGCAGAGAAAACCGGTGAGCTAACTAAAGACAAGATTATCATTGAAGCCACCAGCGGCAACACCGGCATCGGGCTGGCCCTGGTCTCGGCCGTCAAAGGGTACCGGTTACTGCTGCTGATGGCCGAATCAGCCAGCATCGAACGCCGCAAAATCCTGGAAGCTTTTGGGGCCGACATCCAACTGACTCCAGCCCGGCTGTCCACCGACGGGGCCATTGAAGTCGCCTATCATCTGGCCAGAGAAGAACCGCACAAGTACTATTGCCCCGATCAATTCAACAACCCGAATAATCCCATGTCTCACTATCTGGGCACCGGCCCGGAGATTTGGGCCCAAACCAACGGAGCGATAACCGCTTTTGTGGCCACCATGGGCACCACCGGGACGCTGATGGGCACGGCCAGGGCTTTGAAAGAATTTAATCCTGCTATTTCAATTATCGGCGTCGAACCCTACCTGGGTCATAAGATCCAGGGTCTCAAAAACATGAAAGAATCATACAAGCCGGGCATCTTCGACAAACGGGAAATCGATGAAATTATCAATGTCGACGATGAAGAAGCCTTTGAAATGGCCAGACAATTAGCCAAACAAGAAGGTTTATTCGTAGGCATGAGCGCCGGTGCGGCTATGGCTATCGCCCTAAAAAAAGTCCGTCAAATGGACGAAGGAGTCGTGGTGGTCCTTTTGGCGGACGGAGGCGAGCGCTACCTGAGTACCACCTTGTTCCAGGCCAAAGAAAAACCGGTGATGCAATTTTACAACACCACCAGCCGCGAGAAGGAGGATTTTTACCCGGCTTATCCCCCTCAGGTGACCATGTACACCTGCGGCCCCACCGTCTTTAACCTCTGCAACCTGAATCAATGCCGCCGCTTCGTCTTCGCCGACCTGGTCAAGCGCTACCTTAAATCAAAGGGCCTCCAGGTTAAACACATCATGAACGTAACCGATCTGGATGACCGGACCATCGACGGGTCAGAGCAAGCCGGATTTGGCCTGAGAGAATTTACCGACCGGTATACCGAAGAATTTCATCATGACCTGGATGCCCTCCACATCGAACGGGCCGATGGACACCCTCGGGCCAGTGAACACGTCGAAGATATGGTGGAACTAACCCGGAAGTTGGTTGAAAAGGGGTTCGCCTACGAAAAATTCCGGTCCGTTTACTACGATATCTCTCGCTTTAGGGACTATGGAAAACTGTCCCGGGTCAACTTGTCCAAGATCCAGGTAGGTAAGACAGTCGATCTGGATGATTACGAAAAAGATAATCCCAGAGATTTCACTTTGCTCAAGCGAAGCACCTTGAGTGAATTAAAGCGCGGCATCTTCTACAAAACAGAATGGGGTAACGTCCGGCCGAGCTGGCACATCGAATGCGCGGCTATGTGCATGAGACACCTGGGCGAGACTGTTGACATCCATACGTGCGGCACTGACTTGATTTTTCCACACAATGAGAACCTGGTCGCCATCGCCGAAGCGGATTGTGGACATCGGGTTGTCCGGTATTGGTTGCATAACGAACTGGTCACGGTCAACGACAAAAAGATGGTCCCTGGGCAGAACAACTCGGTGACCTTGCGGGAGGTCTTGGATCGAGGGTATTCGGGTCGGGTGGTCCGATTTTTGCTGCTCTCCCAACACTACCGAAAACCGATGAATTTTTCTTACCCGGCCCTCGATGCCGCTGGTCGGACTTTGGCCCGGCTGGACGAATTCATCCGCCGACTTGGATTCGCCCCATTGGGTGAAAGGGCTGCCGGATTGGACCAGTTGATCTACGATGTCAAGACCCAATTCACCCAACACATGGACGATGATCTCAACATTCCCGGGGCCCTGGCCGCTGTCTTCAGGTTTATCCGACAGGCCAACCCGTTAATCACTAAAGGCAGCCTCGATCAAGAAGGCCGCGACCGGGTGATTGAGCTGCTCCAAGGGTTTGATTCCGTTCTTCGCGTCATGGAATTCGAGAGCGCCGAACTAAGCCCTGACGACGCCTTGCTGGTCCAGAAACGGGAACAGGCCCGACAGGAGAAGAAATTTGATTTGGCCGACGAGTATCGCGATCAACTCCGTTCCAGACGAATCCACATTATCGACACCCCCAACGGCCCGACCTGGGAACTAATTAAATGACAGCTTTTCTTCCTTCCCTAGGGCCGTCCGTCGGCCTCACAATTTCCAACGAACATATGTACTTGGCTGATCTACATATTCATTCGCACTTTTCGCTGGCTACGGCCAAGAACATGGATCTGCCCCACCTGGAATTGTGGGCCCGCCGAAAGGGCATTCGGGTGGTCGGGACCGGTGACTGCACTCACCCCGGCTGGGTGGCCGAGATTGAAAGTTCACTGATTCCTGACCCGGAGGCCCCGGGTCTCCTCCGACTCCGTCCCGACCTGTCCCTCAACGCCACCGACGGAGATGAATATGCAGCCCCCGGCGGAGCGGTTTCATTTGTCTTAACTGCTGAGATTTCCAGCATCTATAAAAAACAAGGCCGGGTTCGGAAAGTCCACACCCTTCTGCTGATGCCGGACCTCGAGGCCGTCAAGCGGCTCAATCAACGCCTGGCCGCCATTGGGAATATTGTCTCAGATGGCCGCCCGATCCTGGGACTTGATGCCAGGCACTTGTTGGAGCTAACTTTACACACCACTTCGGAGGCTCTGGTTATCCCTGCCCATATCTGGACGCCCTGGTTTTCCATCCTGGGGTCAAAAAGTGGGTTTGATCACATTGAAGAATGCTACGAGGATCTGACGGGCCACATCCACGCCCTGGAAACGGGGCTATCGTCAGATCCGCTCATGAACTGGCGACTCAGCGCCCTGGACCGATATACCCTGGTGTCCAATTCCGATGCCCATTCACCGGCCATGCTCGGCCGGGAGGTCAATTTGATCGCCGGTGCTCCTTCATACTCGGGTCTAACATCGGCCATAACGGGTGGCGTCCGGGCCGGATTCTTGGGTACGTTGGAGTTTTTTCCGGAGGAAGGCAAGTACCATCTCGATGGCCACCGCCATTGCCACGTTCGGCTAGATCCGGAAGAGACCAAAACTCACGCCGGTAATTGCCCGGCATGCGGCCGGCCTGTGACCATTGGCGTCATGAACCGGGTTATGGCCTTGGCGGACCGTCCTGCCGGATTTCGTCCGGGTACGGCCGCTGACTACCGCAACATTCTGGCATTACCTGAAATTATCGGACAAATTCTCGACGTTGGCTCCCATTCCAAACAAGTTACCGCCGAATACTACCGGTTGTTGCTTCTTCTCGGTCCTGAATTGGACATCCTGACCGGAGTGCCGGAAGAAGATTTGACCAAAGCCGGAGGTCCTCTGCTGGCCCGGGGGATTATGAACATGCGGCAAGGCCGCGTCTCGGCCAAAGCCGGTTTTGACGGAGAATACGGTGTGATTGACGTGTTTGGCCCGGGTGAAAAAACTGCGCTCCGGGGCCAGGGCCGGTTGTTGGCCACCCCTGCCGGCCAAAAGAAAAAAAAGAAGTCCGGCCTGCCTTCGCTTATAGACCCGCAGCCTGCTTCCCGCGCCGCCACCAAGTCTCTAAACGGCCAAACCAACAGCGGCTCCGACTTTCGTCTTAATCCATGTTATAGCCATAGCGACCCCATCCTGGGGCCATTGAATATGGACCAGCAGCGAGCCGTCACTTTACCTCCGGGTCCCATGCTCATTATGGCCGGGCCCGGAACCGGTAAGACTCGGACCCTGACCTCTCGAATCGCCTACTTGATCCAGCGAGGTCTGGCCAGGCCCCAAGAAATCCTGGCTATCACCTTCACTCGCAAAGCCGCCGCTGAAATGGCCCAACGAGTTAAGGAGCGGGTCAGTCCTCCGGACTCCGACAATCCTGTCCTGGTGTTAACTCCTCATTCTTTACTTAACTCTTTCTCTCCTGGCTCGAGTAACTTTCTCAACATTTATCCAGATAGTTTTCCGACCATTTGCACCTTCCACGCCCTGGCCGGACACATCTTGTCTCTGTCCACCCACCAGGATTACCAGATTATAGATGAGGATACCCGGCTGGCCCTGGCCCGGCAAATAACCCAAGACACTCCAGTTCGGCCCCGCGAATTGGTCGACCTGGTATCTGGGCTGAAGCAACAACTGGCCTGGCCCCCAGCCAAGGATTCTATCCTGGATGACGGGATGCTGGCCCTGTTGCTGGCCTATGACCGGAAATTGCAGGAAGACCACGCCTTGGACTTTGACGACCTGATCCATCAGGCGGTGAAGCTTCTCCAGCAAGACACGACCCGATTAAAATCCATTCAAGACTCCTACCGGCACATTTTGGTGGACGAATACCAAGATGTCAATTATTCACAGTTCACCCTACTTAGACTTCTTTGCCCCGGAGACCGGCCCAGCCTGCTGGTTATCGGTGATCCAGACCAGGCTATTTATGGCTTCCGGGGAGCTGATGCGGCTTATTTCAAGCAGTTTATTTCAGACTACCCCCAGGCTGACATCATTCGTTTGACCAAGAATTACCGGTCCTCGGACAACATCCTGGACGCGGCCCATCAGGTCATTCAACGAAACAGGGATAAGGATCGGATCAAGGTCGTTTCCGGGATCGCCGGGGAGCAAATGATCACTCTGGCCGAATTTCCAAACGACCGGGCCGAGGCTGACTTCGTGGTCAAAGAGATAGTGACACTGATCGGCGGGAGCAGCCATCTGTCACTGGAAACCAACCGCATTAACCGCTATTCCCAGCGCCTGGACGTGGGATTTTCCGATATTGCCATCCTCTACCGGCTCCACGCCCTGTCCCGTCCGGTGGAACAAGCCCTGACCGAGGCTGGGATTCCCTTCCAGAAGGCCGGAGAAGCCCCATTGGTCGAGGTTGATGAGCTCGATTTCACGGCGGAGAAGGTTTCTCTGTTGACGATGCACAGCGCCAAAGGTCTCGAATTCAAAGTTGTGTTTATCGTCGGGTTGGAAGACAATATTATTCCATATCGACCTGAGAATCGTCCGGCCGCCGACGAAGCCGAGGAACGCCGCCTTTTTTACGTGGCCCTGACTCGGGCCGAGTCCCTTCTCTACCTCACCCGCGCCCGGTCGCGATTCCTTTACGGTCAACCACGGCGTGACCCCATCTGCCCCTTCCTGCGCCAAATAGAAAAGGGACTGCTTCACCAACCTCTGCCGGCCGCCGGTAAACACGCCAAACAACTCAAACCGCCACAGTAATTGTCTTTGTTTGCCAGGCCGAAATCAACGGTCAAGAATTAGCCGGTTCATAATTTGCGATTTAATCACCACCGCAGTTTTGCTTTGATTTGGGACGCCATGAACCAAGAACACCACGCCCTGCACTTCTTACGTTGGCTTTCTTATCCCACAATGTCCATCGCAATCGGGTAATTTGATAGCTTCCAGTAGACCATATGTTCAATACAAATCAAAATATCATAACAGGCACAGGAGGGAAGAGATGAAAAAACGAAGGTTGATGCTTGGTTTTATTGTTGCTCTCGTGTTAGGTGTAGTTCTATCCCGGCAGCTTCCTTTGTTCGGGGACAACTCGCCAAGACCTAATGAGGCGACCAAAACAACTAAAATGATAAATACCCCGACCAGAATAGGACCAGTTGCCGACGTGAATGACGAGTTGGCCAATGCTCTTCGCGGCCGACTGGCCTACGAACCAAGCCTGATCATAAAGAATTCGGACGGCCGTGTCGTTTGGGATATGGATCAATACAGCTTTCTAGCTAATCCGGCTCCGGATACCGCCCATCCTCTGCTTTGGAATCAGGCCCAGCTTAATTCTATTGATGGTCTATTCAAAGTGACGGACCGGATCTACCAGGTTCGCGGGTACGACCTGGCCACTATTAGTTTCATCCAGGGTGATACCGGCTGGATCGTGATCGATCCGCTTACTGCGACTGAGACGGCCAAAGCGGCTCTCGATTTTGTTAACAAGAACTTGGGGCAGCGTCCCGTAGTCGCCGTTATACATACCCACAGCCATGCCGACCATTTCCAGGGCGTGCGGGGTGTAGCTTCAGAGGCGGATATTGCGTCGGGGAAGATTAGGATAATAGCTCCACAGAATTTTCTGCAAGAGGCGACGGAAGAAAACGTCATCATGGGCAACGTGATGGCACGTCGGGCTGACTACATGTATGGCAGTTTCCTGCCTCGAGGCCCTAAGGGCCAAATTGACGGCGGTCTGGGCAAGTACGTGGCCGCCGGAACCGCTTCAATTTCACCGCCAACCGATGAAATAATCACCACCGGACAGAAGATGACCATAGACGGGATTGACATCGTCTTTCAGATGACTCCGGGGACGGAAGCCCCGGCGGAAATGACTTTCTATTTCCCGCAATTCCGAGCACTGTGCATGGCTGAATTGGCCTGCCCTTTGTTGCATAATCTACTGACGCTGCGGGGGGCCAAGGTCCGCGACGGCCTGGCCTGGAGCAATTATATCAACGAGGCGATTGATCTGTTTGGCGCCCAGACCGACGTCCTTTTCGGCTCCCATAACTGGCCGCGCTGGGGGACGGATAATATTAATGGTTTTCTGAAAAAGCAGCGCGACCTGTACAAATACATCAATGACCAGGCCATCCGGCTGGCCAATGAAGGCTACAACATGGACGAGATATCTGAGATGTTTCAATTGCCGGATTCATTATCGAAGGAATTTTATACTCAGGGCTTTTACGGCTCCGTAAGTCATGATGTCAAGGCTGTTTATCAACGCTATATCGGTTGGTTCGACGGCAATCCGGCTCACCTGCATCCGCTGCCACCCGTTGAAGCCGGCCAGAAGTACGTGGAATTTATGGGGGGAGCCGACGCCGTTCTACAGAAAGCCCGCCAGTCTTACGATAAAGGAGAGTACCGCTGGGTGGCCATGGTCGTGAATCACCTGGTCTTCGCTGATCCCAACAACCAGGCGGCAAAGGAACTTCTGGCCTCGGCTTACGATCAACTCGGCTATCAGTCAGAATCCGCCTCCTGGCGTAATCTCTACCTGTCAGGAGCTAAAGAGCTTCGGGAAGGGGTATCAAAGACCACTCCTCGCGGAACCGGTACAGACATGCTGACAAATCTGAGCCTAGATTCCATCTTCCAGTACTTTGCCGTTCATCTCAATGGTCCCAAGGCCGGCGCAAAGAGCATCACCATTAATTTCAACTTTACTGATACAAGCCAAAAATATGTTCTGTGGTTGGAGAACGCCGTCCTTCACTCTCAGAGCGACAAACAATCGGGCACTGCTGACCTGACATTGATTATGACTCGAGTGACCTTCAATAAACTTCTGCTCGGGCAAGCCACTTTTGCTGACTTGGTCAAATCTGGTGATATCATAGCTATCGGCCGCATCTCAGCATTGCCCGAGCTGATAGCCCTAATGGATCAGTTCGATCCTTACTTTAACATCGTTACTCCATAGCCTTCTTCTTTCCTCTTGGTAAGTCGGCGTCAACCTGGGATATGGTGATCCGTATCCTTCGGTTGACCTGACCGATCATAGCTTGTGTCTAGAACCGGCCATAGTCGCCTTTATTGACTGGTCGGTTCCCCATCCCGCGTCGAAGTCGGTCACTTTTTTTTCGTCATGCACAAAGAACATAAGATAAACCTGTGAGTTTCAGTGAATCTACCATATCTCGTATTCATATTATTATGTCTGTTTGCCCCGGCAGTTAGCGATGCAGCTATGGTCGCCACGTCATCCACTCCCCATTTTTCTATTCATTACGACCAGCGTGATTTCGATTTCGCCAATTTTTTGTCCGGGCAAGTTGAAAGCGTTTATTCCCAGGTCAGAACCGACCTTGGCGTGATCTACCCGGTCACCATCCAAGTTCGGGT